>JASFIH010000116.1:0-4488 GCA_050122775.1 Deltaproteobacteria bacterium | reverse complement strand
GAGGGAGAGCCCCTTCTGCATAAAGACATTGAAGCGTTGATTGGCCATACGAAGGGATGCGGCATAGACGTCGCTGTTACCACCAACGGTGTCCTTATCGAAAAACGGATCGGCAGAGAGACCTTAAAGGCGCTGTCTTGGATCAGGGTCAGTCTGAACGCAGGGACCAAAGAAACCTATGCACAGGTTCATGGAACACAGCCAGACGATTTTGAAAAGGTCATGCACAACTTGGCACAAATTGTGGCGATGAAACATCGCTATCAGTATAGTTGCACAATAGGCGTTCAATTACTCATGATTCCAGAGAACTATCGGGAAGCCGAGAAGCTAGGTAGAACATTGAAAGAAATTGGCGTTGATTATTTCACGATAAAACCCTTCTCAAAGCATCCTCTGAGTAGCCATTGCATAGATAAGGATTTTGACTACCTGCAGATGCTTCCTCTTCAGGAAGGCCTGAGCAATCTTGCCGACGAAGACTTCAGCGTACTGTTCAGGGATCATACGATGATGAAGTTGAGGCAGCAACAAAGGGGTTACAATTGTTGTCTAGGGCTTCCGTTTTGGGCGTATGTGTCATCAGATGGAGGCGTTTGGGCATGCAGTGCCTTCTTGGGAAAGGAGGCATTCTTCTATGGAAACCTATATGAAGAAACCTTTTCAGAGATATGGGAAGGATCGAGACGCAAAAAAGTTTTGGAGATGGTGGAGAAAGAGTTGGATGTTTCGAAATGCCGGGAGGTATGCAGGCTGGATGAAATCAACAGGTACCTGTGGGAATTGAAACATCCCCATCCCCATGTAAACTTTATATGAGAAGGTCCCAAATTCCGTCTGTTTCGATATGAGCGAACGCATACCACAACTTGCAGACATTCCGAAGAAGACGCTTGTCAATCTGTACAAATCGATGTTGGAGATTAGACGATTTGAGGAGAAAATCGTCAGTGTTTACTCTGATCAGGACATGAAGACGCCTGTTCACCTCTATTTAGGAGAAGAGGCGGTGGCAGCAGGCACATGTGCCAATTTGCGCAGAGAAGACTACGTGTTTAGTACACACCGGAGCCATGGGCACTACCTGGCCAAGGGGGGCGATATGAAAAGGCTCATGGCGGAGCTTTACGGCCGGACGACAGGATGTTCCCGCGGGAAAGGTGGTTCAATGCATGTGGTTGACCCTGAGGTAGGTGTTTGCGGGTCTACCGCTATTGTGGGTGGCAACATCCCGCTATCGGTTGGAGCGGCTCTGGCATTTGCGATGCAAAAGAAGAAGCGGGTCGCGGTTGCCTTTTTCGGTGATGGTGCCGTAGATGAAGGGACATTCCATGAAGGTCTTAATTTTGCGGCTCTCAAGCGACTTCCGGTCATCTTCGTGTGTGAGAATAATTTCTACGCCACGCATTCCCACCAGTCCAAGAGACAACCGCATGATCACATACACAGGTTGGCAAAGAACTATCTCATGCCTGGCGTGCGGGTTGACGGCAACGATGTGCTGGAGGTTTTTTCAACTGCGCGAGAAGCTGTGAGACGAGCCAGAACAGGCGGCGGGCCAACCTTGATCGAATGCAGGACGTATCGCTGGAAGGGGCACGTAGGACCGGACTGCGATATCAAACTGGGCTACCGGACACAGACGGAACTGAACAGGTGGATGCGGAGATGCCCTGTTAGGCGGTATGAGAAGAGACTACTTGAAGAAGGTGTGGTGAAGCCAAAGGATGTTGCCCGAATTGGCCGTCGGATTGATGGTGAGGTGCATGATGCCTATCTTTTCGGCAAGGCCAGTTCCCATCCCAAGGCAAGTGAACTCTTAGAAGATGTTTGGAAGTAGATATGCCGTGGACGAAATTACAGGCCGATGCCATTGAGCGGGAACACAGATGGTCATCCCAGAAGGGAGACCGGGCTGTCACGTATCGGCAGGCCATAAGAGAGGCCCAACATCAGGCGCTTAAAGCCGATCCAAGTGTTTTTGTTATGGGGGAAGGGGTGGACGACCCAGGCGGTGTCTTTGGCACCACCCTTGATTTGCACAAAGAATTCGGTCGTGACAGGGTCATCGACCTTCCGTTGGCGGAAAACGGATTTACGGGTATAGCCATCGGAGCGGCCATTGCGGGCATGAAGCCGATCCTCGTGCACATGCGGATGGATTTCTTGCTGCTTTCCATGGATCAAATTGTGAACCACGCATCCAAATGGCGTTACATGTTTGGGGGGAGAGAAAACGTTCCTCTTACCATCCGGTCGATTATCGGCAGAGGTTGGGGATCGGCGGCTCAACATTCACAGAGCCTGCACGGGCTGTTTTTACATGTTCCTGGACTAAAGCTTGTTGTTCCAAGCACGGCTTATGACGTCAAGGGTCTCCTTCTGGCCAGTATTGCGGATGAAGATCCGGTGATGTTTGTGGAACACCGGTGGCTTTATGATCAGGTCGATCATGTTCCAGAAGAAATGTATACCATCCCATTCGGCAAGGGCCGGGTAATCAGGAAAGGCGCGGATGTAACTGTCGTGGCCATATCCCACATGGTGGTTGAGGCGCTAAAGGCAGCGAGGATGGCAGAAGAGGACTATGGGATTAGCTGTGAAATAGTCGATCCAAGGACCTTGAGGCCTCTGGACGAAAAAACGATTTTGAGATCGGTCAGAAAGACAGGTAGGTTGGTCATTGCCGATGGCGCATGGAGGACAGGTGGGGCGTCGGCGCATCTGGCTTCAGTCGTTGCTGAGAAAGGCTTTACATACCTGAAGGCTCCCATTCAGCGGGTCTGTTTTCCCGACACACCAACGCCTGCGGCGCCAGCTTTGGAACAGGCATTTTATCCTGGTGCCATGGAAATCGTCAAGGCGGCAAAACAGGTTGTGAGACTCTCCAACCAAAGGTCTGGGTCTGCGGGAAGCAGGCGGGTCAAAGGCAAGAAGCAATGAGTGATGACCCACATCAAGTCTCTCTAACTGTCATCATGCCCGCCCTCAATGAGGAGGACAATGTCATATCTGCTATCCAACGAACACTCGACGCCTTTGATCAATGCGGGATAAATGGGGAAGTTTTGGTTGTGAATGATGGAAGTACCGATAATACTGGCACCCTGGTTGAAGAGAAGGCTGCACGCGAGAAAAGGGTTAGAATGATCGCGCATGAGATGCCCCAAGGAATAGGGGCATCTTTTTGGGATGGGGTCCATGAAGCGCGCGGGGACATCGTAACCATGTTCCCGGGCGACGACGAAAACGAGCCTCTCGAGCCGCTTCGTTATTTCAACCTCCTGGAAGAGGTGGACATTGTAATCCCCTTCATCTGCAATAAGGGCGCCCGATCCAAAGCCCGTGAGAGGCTCTCTTCTCTTTATACCTCTATTATCAATTTTACATTCGGAACAAGGCTGAACTACACGAATGGGACCGTGCTGTATCGAAAATCGATTCTTTCCGGACTGGAACTCAAGAGCAAAGGTTTTTTCTATCAAACCGAATTGCTTATAAAGACAATTAACAAAGGCTATCTGTTTGCCGAGGTGCCAAATCTTCTGAGGCAAAGAGCCTCGGGAACCTCCAAGGCAATTTCATTTAGATCCCTTTTGGCAGTCGTCAAGGGATACCTCGGGTTGCTGAGAGAGGTCTATGCACCGGGATCTCGTTTGTTCTGGCAGCAAGGCGTCGCAGCGCAATCAGCCACATTCAAGAGGCTGAGCAGGGCTAGGTCGTCGTGAAACAAGGGCAAGAGCGAATCGTATTAGACGGGCACAAACTTGAGTGGCACAGAGGCAGGGTGGAGACTTGGCTAAATGGGGAAAGGATTGCCCCAATAACCATAGACTGCTCTCTGACCAGGCGATGTACTTACAGATGCGTATACTGCTACGGACAGCTGCAGGAAAATGACGAAAAGCGAATGACCCGAGATGTCATCTTCAGATTTCTGGACAATGCTGCTGAGATCGGCGTTAAAGCCATAAGCTTCGTGAGTGACGGCGAAAGTACGTGCAGTCCCCACTTGTATGATGCGATCGTGAGGGGAAAAGCAAACGGTTTGGACATGGCTTTGGGAACAAACGGATATCTGCTCAGAGAAGAGAAACTGGAGGAGATTTTACCTGCTCTCAGCTATTTGCGGTTCAATGTGTCTGCGGGTGAACCAGAGAGATACGCGAATATTCATGGTTGTTCAAAGAAGTGTTTTTATAAGGTTTTCGATGTAGTCAAGAAGTGTGTGGCAATCAAAAAAGCGAACCACCTGGCGGTGACTATTGGGCTTCAGATGGTATTGCTGCCTGATTTTGCAGATCAGGTGCTGCCGCTGGCCAAACTTGGAAAGAAGGTTGGCGTCGATTACCTTGTGATCAAACATTGTAGTGATGATGAACGCGGGTCACTCGGTGTTGATTACTCAAAGTATTTTGACATGGTCGACATTCTGAAAGAAGCAGAAACTCTTTCAGATAAAAACTATCTCGTGAAAGCAAAATGGTC
>JASFIH010000115.1:0-4505 GCA_050122775.1 Deltaproteobacteria bacterium | reverse complement strand
GATCGTCCGGAGGCAACGGCAACAGAACTTCCTCCGGAATGAAGGTGGCCCCCTCTTCATAATACTGCTTGATGAAGGAGGTAAGTACTTCGGCATCCGAGGCCACAGTATCTGGCAGATAGAACGGACGATTTCCCAGCAAGAACCCACCCCTGATGAAAAGAACCATTATCAGGGTCGCCTTACCCTGTCGGGACATTCCCACCACATCGCGATCTCTGAAATCGGTGGTCACCGCCACCTGTCTTTCAAGCGTCCTCTCAAGGGCAAATAGTCTGTCTCTGTGGACTGCTGCCGCCTCGAAATCCTGGTCAGCCGCAGCAGCCAGCATCTGTTTTCTGACATGGGTGATCAATTCCGGCGTTCGCCCTCTCAGAAACAGAATGACCTCGTTCACTGCATTGGCATATTCAACAGGATCAACAGCTCGGCTGCATGGACCGAGACATCGGTCCATTTGATAGTTCAGGCAGGGCCGCTCGCGGGGTTTCGGTTTGCTCGATTTGCACCTGCGGATCTTAAATGTCCTGTGGATGACCTTCAAGGTTTCTCGCACGGCACCAGCCGATGGAAAGGGGCCAAAATAAAGCGCCCCGTCTTCCTGAAACTTCCGGGCAATCTTCAAGTTGGGGTACGGACTCTTGATGTCAAGGCGTAGACACGGATACCGCTTGTCATCTCTGAGAATCACGTTGTAGCGCGGACGATGCCGTTTAATCAGATTCGACTCAAGGATCAAAGCCTCCTTTTCTGTGTTGGTGAGAATGGTATCAAAGTCAGCGATCTTCCCCACCAGCAAGCTTGTTTTCAAGTCCTTTGGGCCCTTGTTCCTCAAATAGGACGCAATACGTTTGTTCAGATTCTGCGCCTTGCCTATATAGAGAATACGACCCCTATCATCCTTCATCAGATAGACGCCCGGGGCCGATGGGACGCCAGCAAGTCTTGCTTTGACTTCAGCTTCCATGTCTTGTTATCTCAAATCCAGATCGAGTGCGCGAAGCTCTGTTATTTGATCCCTCAATTCTGCGGCCTTTTCAAAGGCGAGTTCTTTGGCTGCCTTCTTCATCTCAGACTCCAGCTCCTGAATTACGTTCTGGAGATCTTCCACCGATCTGAACTCAGAACCCGGTTCTGAAACCTTGGGTACTGTGACATAGTCTGCCTCATAGACTGAGGCAAGGATGCTTGTGATCTCTTTTTGGATGGTCTCCGGGGTGATCCCGTGCTTTTCATTAAAGGCGGTCTGCAGCTGCCGCCGTCGATTTGTCTCGTCGATGGCCCTGTGCATGGCGTTGGTCACATGATCGGCGTAAAGGATCACGGTGCCAAAAACGTTCCGAGCGGCCCGACCACAAGTCTGGATCAAAGCGCGCTCTGAGCGAAGAAAGCCCTCCTTATCCGCATCCAAGACTGCAACCAAGCTCACCTCCGGAAGATCCAGACCCTCTCTGAGAAGATTGATCCCGATCAGAACATCAAAGACACCCCGACGCAGGTCGCGTATGATCTCCACCCGTTCCAGCGTTGCGATGTCAGAGTGAAGGTAACGAACCTTGATACCCAGATCACCGTAATAATCGGTCAGGTCTTCGGCCATCCGCTTGGTTAGGGTTGTAACCAGCACTCTCTCTTTGCGCTCCTCGCGGGCTCTGATCTCTTCCAACAGGTCGTCCACCTGGCCCCCTGCGGGCTTTACCATAACCTTGGGGTCTATAAGGCCCGTGGGACGGATGATCTGCTCAACGACACGCCCGCCGGCCAATCCAATCTCATAGTCGCCAGGTGTAGCGGACACATAGATCACGCGGGATATCTTGTCGGTGAATTCCTCAAAGGTAAGGGGCCGGTTGTCCAAGGCTGAAGGGAGCCTGAATCCGTACTCCACCAATGTCTCCTTTCTGGATCGATCCCCCCGGTACATACCCCGTAACTGCGGTATGGATATGTGACTCTCATCAATGAAGAGAAGAAAATCCTCCGGAAAATAGTCAAGCAACGTGGGGGGCGGTTCACCAGGATGTCTTCCCGTCAGATGGCGCGAATAGTTTTCAATCCCATGGCAGTATCCCAGCTCACGCATCATCTCCAGATCGAAGTCGGTTCGCTCTTCAATCCGCTGGGCTTCAATCCATTTCCTCGCATTCCGAAAGTGGTCAATGCGCTCCTTTAGCTCCTGCTTAATAGACCCTATGGCATGATTCAGAGTAACTCTTGAGGTAACGTAATGGCTGGCCGGATAGATCATAACCCTCTTGAGGGACCGTATCACCTTGCCCAGCAATGGATCCGTTTCGTAGATCCCCTCGATGGTATCTCCAAAAAATTCAAGACGAATGACTTTTTCATCCTCATAGGCCGGGAAAATCTCGACCCTGTCGCCTCTGACTCGGAAGGTGTCCCGATGGAAATCATAGTCATTGCGTGTGTACTGCATGGCCACCAGTCGGCTCAGCAGGGCGTCCCGCACGAAATCCTTTCCCTGCTCCAGCTCCAGACACATCTCCAGGTAGTCCTCCGGGGCACCAAGACCAAAAATGCATGATACGCTGGCAACCACTATGACATCGCGCCTGGCTATGACAGACCGCGTCGCAGAATGGCGCAGCCTGTCGATCATTTCATTGATGGAAGCATCTTTTTCAATATAGGTATCTGTGACCGGCAGATAGGCCTCAGGTTGGTAGTAATCATAATAGCTGACAAAATATTCAACTGCGTTTTCCGGAAAGAATGTTCTGAACTCCTCATAGAGTTGGGCTGCCAGGGTTTTGTTGGGGGCGATGACGAGGGTGGGTCTGTTCGACCGGGCAATCACATGGGCCATGGTGAAGGTCTTGCCCGAGCCGGTCACACCCACGAGAACCTGGTTGGGGAAATGGTCTTTGACCCCCTGGCTTAATGCCTCGATGGCAACCGGTTGGTCACCTTTGGGCGAAAAATCTGAAATCAACTTGAAAGCAGACAAGACGCAGCTCTGAACAAGACATGGAAGAATTTGACCACAATGGGCTTCAAAACCTTTTTGGAGCAAGTTTTAGGAGCGTGTCGGAGAACCTCCCTCTTGGAGGCTATTGGAAGCGGAAGGATGAGGCAATGGGTCTATATGGAATACCAGAAATCTACTTGATGCAAACTTTCCTGACTTCTCTCAGATCGGTGTGACCAGCCAGTACCTTTTCAATGCCGTCCTGTTTCAGCGTTCTCATCCCGTCCTGGACAGCCTGCTCCCGGATGAATTCCATACGGGCCTGCTGCTGGATCAGCCTTTTCATCTCGTCGGTTCCCATCAAGAGTTCATGAATAGCCATACGGCCCCGGTACCCCGTGTTGCTGCATGCGTGACAACCGACGGCCTTGTATAGTGTAAGATCCTTTGAATACGGAATGTTTAATTGTTGAAATGCTTTCGTGCCATACTCCCGGGCCAGTTCATCATATTCCTCTTTAGAGGGGCCATACTCCTTCTTGCACTCTTTACAAAGGGTGCGGACCAGTCGCTGGGCCAAGATAGCCAGAATGGCATCTGCAAAATTGAAAGGATCCATGCCCATATCCAGGAGTCGTGTAATACTTTCAGGGGCGCTGTTTGTGTGTAGCGTCGAGAAGACCAGGTGGCCAGTCAACGAAGCCTCGATACCGATGTGCGTGGTCTCCTTGTCTCGCATCTCACCGACCATAATCACATCTGGGTCTGCCCTCAAGAATGCTCGCATGGCAGTAGCAAAATCAAAGCCTATCTTGTGCATAACCTGAACCTGTCGGAGGCCTGCCTGCGTGATCTCCACAGGATCTTCAGCCGTCCATATCTTGACATCAGGTTTGTTGATATAGGCCATGGCTGAATGAAGCGTTGTGGTCTTTCCCGACCCTGTGGGGCCGCATACAAAGATGAGCCCATAGGGCATCGTAATAACACTTATGAAGCCGTCTATATTCCTTTTTGAAAATCCCATCTTGTGCAGCGGTATGGGCTCACCCGCCTGCAATATGCGCAGCACCACATCTTCCATGCCGCCGGAGGTGGGTACTGTCGCAACCCGCAGCTCGATCTCCTTTCCAATGAACCTCTTACAGTTGATCTTACCGTCCTGAGGTAACCGGCGCTCAGCAATGTCCAGTTGGGCCATAATCTTAATGCGTGAGACGACTGCAGCACGATATTTGAACGGAATGGTCTGATAAAGCTGGCAGGCACCGTCGACTCTGAACCGCACCTCGGAAGGTTTCCTGCCCGGGTAGGGCTCGATATGAATATCTGAGGCGTTTCGTTCATAGCCATCCAAGATCATCTTATTGACCAATTGGATAATGGCACTGTCCTCTTCATCGACATCCTTTTCTGCCATTTCGATCTCATCTTCTTCTGCCGCCAACTGCCCAATGATGTCGTCGATGGAACTAAGTTCCTTTTCGTCTTGGTAGAAGAGGTTGAGATATTTCTCGATGTCTTCTTTAAGTGCGACATGAAATACAAGCGCTCTGTCAGGAAAAAGAGGTTTGAT
>JASFIH010000114.1:0-4517 GCA_050122775.1 Deltaproteobacteria bacterium | reverse complement strand
AGAACACATTCATGAGAACCATTATAAGTGGGAGGACCGTGAAGCCCCAGTCCTTGACGGGACGCCTCCTCCATGAACCCAAAGCCGAAATCAAGGCCCGGCTCCTGACAAGCCTCGGGTTCATCCAAAGTGAAAAAAAGCGGAGAAACAAACCTGGTTGTTTCTCCGCTTTCAGATGTTTCAAGATACGTGATTAGTCGTTTGTAATGGTTCCCTCACTGTTGGACGTATACGTCCTGTCTCCGGACCCGTGATATGTGATGATCTGCAACGTTGCCTGGGTCCCGGTCGGGGCTACACTCACATTGGCGGTTTGCCTAAATCCGTAAGCGGTCAAAATGGCGACGCCACTTACAGATCCAGTCGGATTATCCGTAAAATACGCCTGGGCAGAAGTATAGGCGTTCTTTACATCCGAATTAGCCGCCGAGTTGTAGGACCGTCTCCGATAGCTGATGAAGTTCGGGATGGCAATGGCTGCCAAGATGCCGATGATGGCAATAACGATCATCAACTCAATCAGGGTAAAACCTTTTTCGTTCTTCTTAACCATTTTCTGTAACATTTCCTTACACCTCCCTTCCGATTGGACTATATTTTGAGAAACCACGTTGATCCAATTTTGGCCTAATACGCTTTTCTATCCTCGTGCTTCACCTCCTTCCGTGGTTTTGAAAGCCGTCAGTTCCGCTTGCCATATAAGCAATTTGCATACCAGTTTTAAGAACACGACGAATTTTCTTCACACAGAAAAAACATCGTGAGATTACAGACGGTTAAACACAAAGTCTGCTGGCTAAGATTCTGAATTGCTGGCAACAACCGATGTGGCAAACACAACAGGAACGTTGATTTTCAACGGCACATCCGTGATTTTCAACGCTCCTCTTCTTCAGTTGGCGGGGGGTGCTTGGGACCCATGCCGTGTTTGTCGAAGCGGTATCGGAAAGTCTCTGTCGTGATCCCGAGGAGATCCGCAGCCTTCTGCTTTACGCCCCGGGCCATCTCCAGCGCCTTTATCAGGTAGCCCCGCTCAACATCCGCCATCACCGCATCCAGATTAAGCCCAGCCGGCGGTATATCGAAGTCCAACATCCCGTAATGTTTTTGGCTCTTTTCGCCCCTCTTGTACGTGGAAAGGGCAAGGCTTTCAGGGAGGATGACGTTGGTGGTCTCAAGGGCCACACTTCGCTCGATCATGTTTTCAAGTTCTCTGATGTTACCAGGGAAGTCATAGCGACCCAGCATATCGAGGGCATAGGAGGAGAGTTTGTGGATTGCCTTGTTCATCTCTTTTGCATATTTTTCCAAAAAATGTTGTGCCAAGGCCGGCAGATCTTCCCGGCGCTCCCGCAGGGGAGGCATATCGATATGGATAACATTCAATCGGTAATAGAGGTCTTCCCTGAAGTTTCCGGCAATCACCTCATCTTCGAGATTCTTATTGGTGGCAGCAATGATGCGGACATCCACATGAACATCTCGTGTTTCCCCGACCGGTTTAAACGCCTTTTCCTGAACGACCCGAAGAATCTTCACCTGAACGCCCGGCGTGAGTTCTGCAACCTCGTCAAGAAATACGGTCCCGCCGTCACTGGCCTCGAAGAGGCCTTCTTTATCTTCAATAGCTCCTGTAAAGGCCCCCTTTCTGTGGCCAAAAAGTTCACTCTCCATCAGTGTTTCCGGGATACCGCCACAGTGAATGACCGTGAACGGTTTATCCCCCCTGGCACTGTTTTCGTGAATGGCTCGCGCGATGAGTTCCTTGCCGGTTCCGCTCTCCCCGGTGATGAGCACATTGGTTCGCGTATCAGCTACCTGATTGATGGTATTGTAGATCTTCATCATAGCCGGGCTGTTACCCACAATGTAACCAAAGTGGTAAGTCTTTTTCAGCTGAGCACCAAGGACCTCCTTCTCGCACTCAAGGGTTCTTCTGTCGAGAGCATTCCTGATTGTCTGTTTCACCTCGTCGACATTAAAAGGCTTTGGAATGTAATCGTAAGCGCCTTCTTTCATGGCTTTCACAGCGGTCTCGGTGGTTGCATACGCTGAAATCATGATGACAACCGTCTGCGGAAAACGCGCCTTTGCTTCCTGCAAGACCTCGAGCCCTCCAATCGGTTCCATTCTGATATCACACAGGATCAGGTCATATTCCTGATCCTTCAGCATGTGAATCGCCTTTGCGCCGTCTTCAGCATATGCGACGTCGTATCCCTCTTGGGTGAGCATGACCTCGAGCATCTCCCTCATGCTCAGATCATCATCAACAACCAAGAGGCGTGACATTAATCCTCCTTGAACACGACCTTACCGGCCACCATGGTCATGACCGCTTTCCCCTTGAGCGTCCAGCCGCTGAAGGGGGTGTTTCTACTCTTGGATCGAAACGTGGGGGGATCAACAACAAATTCCTTTTTTGGGTCTATCATTGTCAGGTCGGCAGGGTTGCCGGGTTTTATACCGACGTGGGTCAAGTTTAGAATCCTGGCAGGGTTCAGCGACATCCTGGCAATGAGGCCGCCCATATCCAGTAGACCCATCTCGACAAGTTGCAGGCTCAGCGGGAGGGACGTCTCCAGGCCAATCATGCCATTTGCCGCCTGATCAAACTCGAGGTCTTTTTCAATGCTCGTATGCGGCGCATGGTCACTTGCAATGACATCGATGGTGCCGTCGGCAAGGCCCTGCCGGACTGCATGCATGTCCGCCGCAGTACGGAGCGGGGGATGTACTTTGGCGTTCGTATCATAGTCCATAACGGCCTCCTCGGTCAGCGAGAAGTAGTGAGGGGCTGTCTCGGCGCTTACAGGCGCCCCCCGCGCCTTGGCCTCACGAATCAGTCGCACAGACTCTTCAGTGCTCACATGGGCGATATGCAAGCGTGCACCCGTGAGTTCACACAGGGCGATATCTCTGGCTACCATGACAGTTTCCGCTGCATTGGGCATGCCTGGCAATCCCAACCGGGTGGCTGTAATTCCCTCGTTCATGACTGCGTTTGCACTAAGATTTCGGTCCTCACAATGGGCGATGACCAAGAGACCAAAGCCTTTGGCATATTCAAGGGCGCGTCGCATCAACTGACCGTTCATGACGGGATTGCCGTCATCGGATACAGCAATGACCCCCGCTGCCATCAATTCCCCAAAGTCAGCCAGACTCCTCCCGCGGAGTCCACGGCTGATGGCCCCCACGGGGTAAACATGCACAGTATCGGCTGTTCTTGCCTTCCTCAGGATGTAATCAGTGACGGACTGATTGTCGTTAACCGGGTCTGTATTCGGCATGCAGCATACAGCCGTAAAGCCACCGTGGGCTGCAGCCAGGCATCCGGTATGCACGGTTTCTTTGTACTCGTGGCCTGGTTCGCGCAGGTGAACATGCATGTCAATCAGGCCCGGCGTCACGATTTTGCCAGATGCCTCTATGATCCCCGCCTTTGTCTTTTGCGCTTTCCGCTTCCCTACCGAAGCGATGATGCCATCTTCGACAACAATGTCCAAGACGCCGTCCACACCCGTCTCAGGGTCTACGACACGTCCACCTTTGATGAGTGTGCGCCTCAACGTGGGCCTCCTAGGAGGAGATAAAGGAGTGCCATGCGAACAGCCACGCCATTGGCCACCTGTTCCAGGATGACAGAGTACGGACCTTCGGCGACTTCTGGAGATATTTCCACGCCCCTATTAATCGGCCCGGGGTGCATAATCAGGACATCTTCCTTCGCTCCAATAAGCTTTTCCTGGGTCAATCCATAACATTGTGCATACTCGCGCTCAGAAGGGAAGACAAACGTCTCCTGACGCTCTTTCTGAATACGCAAGACCATGATGACATCTGCATCCTTGATTGCTTCCTTCACGTGAAACGAAATGTGTACCCCCAAATGCTCGACCCCCATCGGGATCATGGTTGGAGGTGCAGCCAGGACAACCTTGGCTCCCATCTTGGTGAAACCGACGATATTTGACCGGGCTACCCGGCTGTGAGCAATATCACCGACAATAGCAATTGTGAGTCCTGCCAGGCTGCCCTTTTTCTCCCGCACCGTCATGATATCCAGAAGCGCCTGTGTGGGGTGGGCGTGCATGCCATCACCAGCATTGATCACTGAGGCCTTGACCAATCGGGCCAGCATATGGGGTGCTCCGGCTGAGCGATGCCGGACAATAATGGCATCCGGGTTCATGGCCTCAAGGTTCTTGGCAGTGTCAGCCAGCGTTTCACCCTTGGCTATGCTGCTGGTGGCTGCGGAAATACTCACTGTATCGGCACTGAGCCGCTTTGCCGCGATCTCAAAAGACGTTCTGGTTCTTGTACTTGGCTCGTAAAAGAAATGGATAATCGTCTTGCCGCGAAGTGTGGGAACCTTCTTGATAGGACGGGTAGATATCTCTTTCAGGGTCTCCGCCGTATCGAGTATGGTCTGGATTTCCTCGACAGAGAGAGTCTCCATTTCGAGGATGTCCTTCCTGGCAAGTCTCATAAATTTCTCCAAAAAAAAACCTCTT
>JASFIH010000113.1:0-4519 GCA_050122775.1 Deltaproteobacteria bacterium | reverse complement strand
CTATCGGCTCTGGGAGCGGGATCTCAGTCTGGACGATGTCCTGAAACCTGACAACATACCCGGGCTTTTTCCCCTGTCCGTTTACTCTGATATAACCCTTACGAATCAAGCGGCTTGCGTGAGAGCGGGAAATGGTGGGAAAGCGAGCGGCGATAACAATGTCGAGGCGACGACCGGCCTCAGATGCAGTTGCCGTGAAGCTAAGAACAGACACCCCCTGTGCTTATTCGATGTCAAAAATGGCCTTAATATCTGACATGATGGCACTCTCATCCGTTTTCTTCGCAATGGAGAGTTCTTTGAGCAGGAGACTCTCCGCCGTGTCAAGCATCTTGCGCTCCCCAAACGAGAGGTCTTTGTCCACCTTCAGCAGGTACAGATCTCTGAGAACCTCTGCCACCTCGTAAACTGAACCTGTCTTTATCTTCTCCATGTAGTCACGGTAGCGCCGGTTCCACGTCTGATTGTCCGCGGGAATATCTCGCTTCTTCATGATTTCGTAGACCTTTCCGACCTCCTCTTGGTCTATGATATCCCGAAGACCCACGGACTCCACGTTGTTGACAGGTATCATGATGATCATGTCGTTCTCGAGGATCCTCATGATGTAAAAGTCCTGCTCCTGTCCCGAGATGTCTCGTGTCTCTATGGACTCAATCCGTCCCACGCCGTGGGCTGGATAGACTGCCAAATCTCCAACTTTAAACATACGGGAACTCCGTTTTCGCTTCCTCTAGGGTGAAGAACAGACCCTACCACACACCAAAAATAGCGTATCATTTTCCGGCCAAATAATCAACTCCAAACAGACAATTTGGCATGTTTACAGGTAGACCCCCGCCAAGGGTCAAATGGGCCCACCAGAAGCGCCTTATCGGAGGCCTCCTGAACGCGTTCCGATTGGTCTATACTTATTTCTCAAAAACATGTTCCGTTTCACATGAGGATGCACGCTCCGATTGAGCCATTTTGATCATTTTGTGAAGCCTTCTTTGTGAGGTGAAGCGTTAAGACACAGACTATTTGAGGGGTCGGGGATTTTCTTGGAACGACTTGGCGGAAACCTTTAGTTTTTGCTGGACTTAGCTTTGGGGGAAGCCGCAGCCACCGAAGTGAAACGAAGGGGGAATGCGGAGGGGGCAAAGCATCCCCCAACGTTAAGTCACTGCAAAAACAAAGGTTGGAGATATCGGAGTGTAAAGAAATACCCCGACCTCTCAACTACCTGAGTCCTACAAGGCGGTACTAGTTTTTGCATTTTAGCGGAGCGAGGCTTCAGCAGGCTCAACAATGGTCAAACCGGCGAGAGCGGAGGCGTGCTCCCTCAGACCAATCGGAACATATTCTTGAAAACAACTACAACGGAGCCCCACCACAAAAAAAGGATTGGCGTGACAATCACGCCAATCCTTTCCAAAGGGTCAACGAAGAATAGCTGTCGCGACTAAATCAGGAACGGCACCATCAGAAGGGCCACCACGTTCAGGATCTTGATCATGGGGTTGATCGCAGGTCCTGCTGTGTCCTTGTATGGATCGCCGACTGTGTCTCCTGTAACCGCAGCCTTGTGGGCATCACTTCCCTTACCACCAAAGTGACCGTCCTCAATATACTTCTTGGCATTGTCCCAGGCCGCCCCTCCTGTGGTCATAGAAATAGCCACAAAAACCCCTGTCACGATACTGCCGATCAACAGGGCTCCGAGCGCGACTTTGCCAAGGAAAAACCCCACAATAAGGGGTGTCACGACGGGTATGAGGGCAGGCACGATCATCTCTTTCAGCGCATAACGGGTCACGATATCGACACAAGATGCGTAGTCGGGCTGGCCGGTTCCTTCCATGATCCCGGGGATTTCACGGAATTGCCGCCTGACTTCCTCTACGACCTTACCGCCGGCACGCCCTACCGCCATCATGGCAATGGAGGCAAACAGGTAGGGCAGGAGACCTCCAATGAAAAGGCCAATAATCACGTACACGTCGCTCAGCCTGAATACCAGCTCTGTAGCCTCCCCAGCTGCATGGGAGGCTTCAGTCAGGTCCTGAATGTAGGCAGCAAACAGCACCAAGGCTGCCAGACCGGCCGAACCAATAGCATATCCCTTGGTTACGGCCTTGGTCGTGTTTCCAACAGCATCCAGGGGATCGGTGACCGCACGCACGCTTTCGTCCATCTCTGCCATCTCGGCAATACCGCCGGCGTTGTCCGTGATCGGCCCGTAGGCATCAATGGCAATCACCATGCCGGTCATTGACAGCATGCTCATGGCAGCCATGGCAATCCCAAAAAGGCCAGCCAAGAGGTAAGAGGACAAAATAGCGGCACAGATCAACAAGACCGGAATGGCTGTGGACTGCATGCTCACTGCGAGACCTGCGATGATGTTTGTACCGTGTCCTGTGGTTGACGCAAGAGCAATACCCTTCACCGGACCTCGAACCCCTGTGTAATATTCGGTTACGATCACGATCCCTACCGTGAGGACCAGACCAATCAGACAGGCCAGGTAGATATTCATGACAGGGATACCCAGCCCGGCCATCATCTTGGTGGTCACAAAGTAAAATCCAACAGCGGCAAGGATGGCCGCACCGAACATCCCCTTGTAAAGGGCTCCCATGATATACTGGCCCGAGCCAAGCCTGACAAAATAGCTTGCAATAATGGATGCCACAATGGAGATGGCGCCCAAGGCGAGCGGGAAGGTCACCGCCTTATGGTAAAGCTCTGCCCCAACCTTGGCCTCCGGAAACAGAAGATGGGCCAGGAGCATCGCGGCAACAGCGGTTACCGCGTAGGTTTCAAAGAGGTCTGCGGCCATGCCGGCGCAGTCTCCGACATTGTCCCCGACGTTGTCTGCAATAACCGCAGGGTTTCTCGGATCATCTTCCGGAATTCCGGCTTCTACTTTCCCTACCAGGTCTGCGCCGACGTCCGCACCTTTGGTAAAAATGCCGCCGCCGAGTCGGGCGAAGATGGAGATCAGGCTCCCGCCAAATCCCAACGCAACCAGGGCCCTGATGTCATGGGTAAGGGTATAATAGCCAGCCACAGATGTCAGGGCGAGGCCCGCTACGATAAGGCCCGTTACAGAGCCCCCTTTAAAGGCAAGGGAAAGTCCGGCTGCAAGCCCTTTCTTTGAGGCTTCGGCTGTGCGCACGTTGGCAATGACCGATACGCGCATCCCTATGTAACCCGCTATGTAGGATGCGGCCGCCCCGATTATGAACCCGACTGCCGTCTTGACATCCATGGTGAAAGCAATAATGGCGACGATGATGCCGGCCGCGATAGCCACCGTCTTCAACTGACGGTTCAAATAGGCTATGGCCCCTTCCTTGATCGCATTAGCTACTTTGTTCATCTTCTCGTCCCCTGCCGGGGCACTTTTTACCATGCCGACCAAAAACAGGGTGTAAATTACACCCGCAATACCTACAAGTGTACTGTAAAGTTCCACATTCATTGCACTCATAACCTCCTCCCAACGTTCCTTTGTGAAATAGTCTTACCGTGAAAACGATTCATCGCCTCTCTTAAACCCTTCAACAGGATTGTCTCAACAGCCTCCTGTGCCATGATAATAACCCTGTCCAGCTGGGCTGACTGTTGAGCGTCAAATCTGTTCAGCACATATCCTTCCACCTCTTCCCTGGTGTCCGGACGGCCGATGCCCACACGAATGCGGACAAATGCGCCGCTGCCAAACGCCTCTACCAGCGACATCACACCCTTATGTCCTCCATCCCCTCCTTTCTGCTTGATTTTTATTTTACCAAAGACAAGGTCAATGTCGTCGTGAATGACCAACAAATGTTTCTTGTCTAGTTTGAAGAAACGGGCCAGATCTCTGACCGACGGGCCACTCAAGTTCATAAACGTCATGGGCTTAGCAAGGATTACACGACAGTCACCCATGCTGCCAAGACCAAAGACGCTCTTAAACTTCCGGTTGTCGAATGATATCCGATGCCTTTGCGCCAGTTGATCAGTGACCATGAACCCAACGTTATGCCGGGTGAAGCGGTATGCTGCCCCGGGGTTTCCCAGGCCCACGATCAGCTTAATGCTATCTTCTGGCATGCACCGTTATTCTTTAGAAGTCTCCTCGGCAGCTTCGGGTTCCGCAGCCTCACCCTCCAGCTCTTCCTCAGCTTCTTCCGGCACCTCCTCTTCCTCCACAGCCGGAGCCACAACCGTCAGCACGGTATAGCTCGGGTCCGTCAATAGTTCTATTGTCTCTGGCAGCGAAATAGCCCCGGCGTGAACAGCGTCTCCGATGTCAAGCTTGGTAACGTCCACTTCGATTTTATCAGGCAGATCTGTGGGGAGACACGATACTTCGAGTTCATGGCGCACTACCTGCAAGAAGCCCCCGCGCTCAACGCCCTTCGCCTTGCCGGTGACTTCAACCGGGACCTCCACCACGATCTTCTCGGTCAAAGATATTTCGAAAAAATCGATATGAAGATATTCTCTGGTCACGGGGGAGGCCTGCACCTCCTTGACCATGACC
>JASFIH010000112.1:0-4536 GCA_050122775.1 Deltaproteobacteria bacterium | reverse complement strand
GGCCCTTGGTACAAAAGGTTTACGGCTTTGTTATCTGCTTCTATATTCACCAGCGTTAGATAAGATTCTTCTGGGCCGGGCAGTCGTACCCGACTCGACGGGCTGTGCAGTTGGCCCACGGTGATGACCGGTTTCAGGGTAAACGGTTCGGCGCCCTTGTACGAAACCACAAGGTTGGCACCTACGCTGACTTCATGTAGGTCCTTTTTTCCCATCATGCCCGATATGTCAAAACCCAAGAATGTGAATTCGTAATCATGAAATTTTACCTTCTCGTCCTTTTGCAGGCGGAGACGATCTCCTGACTGCCGTCTCTTCTGACCTGGCGAAAAATCAACTGGCGATATATAGAGGTCCGCAATGAGTCCACGCCGAATATGCGGGTGAGAAAAACGCTTGATCTGCCCGTCCCGCGAACGCTCAGAAAAGATGTCGGGCTCTGCAACAAATTGAACATCATCGTTCTTGACATCGAGCGGAAGGTGCGCCCTCACCCCTTTCCCTTCTCTTGAAAAAGTCGCCCCGTTGAACTTGATGTCATACCCCATGGCACTTTTTGCACTGCCTTCATGCAATAACACCTTTTCAGAGCGGTCATAGGCAGATGATGAGACAATACCCAGAAACATGAGACCCACGCCCAAATGAGCAATGGCGGCCGCTGAAATGGTAATTCTCTTTCTGATAAGCTTTCCCGCCAGAAAGAGATTGATACCCGCAGCCCCCCCTGCAAGCAGCGAAAGAAGAAACACCCCCAGCGAAAGCAGCGGCGCCCCCAAATCCGGATATCCATTGAACAGGATAATCGCCACGGACACAATGGCACCAGTAACGGCCCAGATGAGCTTAGGCGCAACCTTTGAAAACTTGTTCCTTCCCCAGACCAGGACTGGAACGAAACTGAGAAGCAAAAGAATCAGCAGTGCCAGAGGCAGGTTTGTCTTTACATAAAAATCTGTCGACACCTTTGAAGCCTTTTCTAGCATTCTGGTTATAAGGGGTGCCGAGGTGCCTAGGCCTACAATAACGGCAGACAGGCAAAGGATGACGACAGCTGCAATAAGTCCAAACTCTCTCGAGAAGTAAGCCATCCCTGTTCCCTGTTCGGACACAGGAATCTCCCTTGCCCTGGCAATCAAGAACCCCAGCGAGATACCCAAGAATACCAACATGAAAATCACCAGCCAGCCAGTGATGCCAAGGTCTACGAAAGAATGAACAGAAAAATCAGCCAAAACACCAGACCTGGTAAGAAATGTGCAGTAAATGACGAGCAGAAATGAAAGGGCGGCCAACACAAAGTTGGTCTTTCGCAGTTTCTTGCGCGTCTGCTGCAAAATCATGCCGTGCATGAGTGCCGTGCCTGCCAGCCATGGCAAGAGCGAGGCGTTCTCCACCGGATCCCAACCCCAGTACCCCCCCCAACCCAAGACTTTGTAAGACCAGTATCCGCCGATAATAATGCCAGCACCCAAGCTCACGAAGGCAAAAATGGCCCAAGGCAAAGCGGGTCTTATCCATGCATCATATTCACCACGCCATAGGGCAGCAACCGCATAAGCAAAAGGTATCGTATATGCCGCATAGCCCACGAAAACAACGGGCGGATGAATAACCATCCACGGATCCTGCAGCAGCATGTTGAGACCCTGACCATCAGGAGGTGCCAAGGCCAACATCCTAAAGGGGCTTTGCTTAATCAACAGAATGGTCAAGAAGATGTTGTTCAGGTTGTAGATGAGCATCACCTGTGGCTCTCGTTCTCTGGCCCTAAGCATAAGCAAGATACCAAGCCATGCCCCAAGCAATACCCACAGCAGGAAGCTCCCTTCTTGCCCTGCCCAGAAAGAACTAATCAAATACTCTAAGGATAGGTCACGTGATGAATACTGGGCCACATAACCGTAGACAAACTCGTGGTTGAGTATGAAGTGCATAAGAAGAATTGAGGCGACCGTCACAAAAGCTGAAAAACCCACAAAACTGATACGGGCTGTGCTACGCGCTGCCGCAGTTTCCTTTTTGAAACACAGCACGGAATAGCACACTGATGATATGCCGACAGCCATCAGTGCCAACCACATCATCACCTGACCGATATTGTTCATTCTCCTTTTACCCGCTGTTCGTATTTAGTTGGACATTTGACCAGAAGTTCTGTCGCCAGGAAGACTTGTCTTTCCTCGTCGTATTTGCCCGTGGAAACGATTTTGGTAACATCATCGAAATTGGCAGGCTTTGGTCCTCCATATTCTACGGGCATCTCATCCCCACTATCCTCCCGTAAGGAAAAGAGCAATCTGTTATTTTCAAGATCGTACCGCTTACTCCCTTTGACCACAATACCGGCTACCTGCACTGGTCGGCCGGCCACCTTGGCCTCGCTGACGCTGACATAAGTGGTAAGCGTTGACTTGAAGGTATACAGTGCCATGATCAGGGCCGACACCACCACAACACCACCAACAATGTAAGATTTCTTCGGTATATTCATTATCGGTCTATAGTTATTCCGCAGGACATCGTATATCATTCGCTCGCGTTACCAAGCGACGACTTTTCCAGCCTCTTAATCCGGCGATCCAACATAAACAGGTATAAGGCAATGCCACACCATATTATGAAATTGACACCCATGATGAAGCCAAGTCCTTCTTTCATTGATCCTCACCTTTCATCAAGTGATGCGAGATCGCACTTTCAGCAGTTCATGCTTTGAAACTGCCCATTACTCTTTGAACCGGCGAAACAAATCTCTCAGGCGCGATCCTTCTAACCTCAATATTCTTATTCGCAGCCGGAGCATCCAGACGAACAATCCTGTGTACGCAAACAATGAACCCAAAAACACCTTCAGCGTTTTTGGGTCCATTCCAGGATTCGCCGGATTCATGGTATCCTCAGGGTGCAGAGAGGTTGTGATTCGGGGAACCACAAAGACCAAAAAGGGCACTGTAACAAAGGCCAGAATCGAGTATACACCCGCAAATACCCGACTTCGCTCGGGGTCGCTCACGGCCGAACGAAGAGCAAAATAGGCCCCGTAAATCATGAGCAATATGACGATCGAGGTCTCTCGGGGATCCCAGTTCCAGAAAGAACCCCACGTAGCCCTTGCAAATATGGAGCCCGTCAAGGTCGCGAGGACACAGAATACGAAGCCGAGTTCTGCGGCAGATTGAGCAACATAGTCTGCCTTCAGCTGGCGCTTGGCAAGAAATACGGCACTTGCAATCATCGAGATCAAGAAGGACAGCGTTGCTACCCACGCCTGGGGCACGTGAAAAAACAGGATGCGTGACGTCTCCCCTGGAAAACCGACAGCCGCCTCACTATACATAAATGAAGCAACAATGATCATCGCCATCCAGATTGTTAACAAGACCTTCCAAATCATGACCGAAAACCACCCGGCATAAGACTTTGATTGCGCTGCCTCATGCTACCATACCGCCTTGACTACAGACTACGGATGATCTAGAAATCGCCTGTTCGAATGCAGGCATGCAAACCTTTTTCCCCATAAGAACTGGCTTTCTGAGCGGATTACCTAAGAAAGGGCCTTTGGGGGCTGCGCTTCAGTCTTCCCAGATCAGAGGAAAGAGGAATAATGACATAATAGTCATTATTATCACATAAGCAACTGCAATTTTGACTTCAGGCCAACCAGCACTATTCGTCCCCACAGCAGCCCGCTCGCATCCTTTGATACAGGTAATCATAAGGGGAAAGAGCAGGGGAAGAGACAGGACAGAGAAAAGCGCTCCCCGGGCACTGGCTTGCGCGATTATGGCTGCAATGATCGTTGTGCCTGCCGCCAAACCAAGCCCGCCGCTAATGACAGTGGCAATAAAGAGCCCCAGGAGGTTGATTTTGTAAGCCATCAGAAGAATAAACGACGGCACGATGAAAAGACCAAGAACCCCCAACAGGGTCAGGTTAAACAACAACTTGCCCAAGAAGACTGCCTGAGGACGGGCAGAGAGCTTCAATACGTCAATGGTCCCAGCCTCTTCCTCCTTGACAAACGATCGGGCAAGGCCGGACAGCGCGGAAAATGTCAGGA
The DNA here is from genome assembly GCA_050122775.1 of Deltaproteobacteria bacterium. GTDB lineage: Bacteria > Desulfobacterota > Desulfobacteria > Desulfobacterales. Next base: position 470 of record JASFIH010000112.1, on the reverse strand, counting down.
TGATCCATAACAACACTGCGTAAAGAAATGGCCTTTCAGCTTCTTCTATGCGGAAAGACCCGATCGAAAAGCTCACGGCTACCAGGGTGGTAACGGCAAACATCAGGATGGCGTTCAGGGCGTAGCGGGTCCTGAATTCGCTGCGTAGATCACGAAACCAGATAGCAAGGGCTTCATTCAGATAGGTTGATGACTCTGTCAGCGTAATCCGCCTCTCGTTTCTCGTTTGATGCAATAACGGTCGCCCCCGTCTGCCTGTGTTCAGTAATGATTTCTTTCACCACCTCAATGCCCTTGCTATCGAGATTAGAACCGGGTTCATCGAACAACAGCAGAGGCGGCTTATGGAGCAGCGCCTGGGCCAGTTTTAGCCGTTGCTTCATCCCAGACGAGTAATCCCTGCATCTTTTTGTTGCCTCCCCACTCAGCCCCACACGATCAATGAGCCCAAGGCAGTCACTGCGTGCGCA
>JASFIH010000111.1:0-4536 GCA_050122775.1 Deltaproteobacteria bacterium | reverse complement strand
AGAGCCTTGTTGGCAAAAGCAGGATTTGTGTAGAAGCCCCTCGCTATCTGGGGTGCAGGAGGTATCAATAACATATGTCACGCATAGGCATAGAAGAAGCGATTGAAGAGATCAGGCAGGGCAGAATGGTGATCCTTGTCGATGATGAGGACCGGGAGAATGAAGGAGACCTCACCCTTGCTGCTGAGAAGGTAACGCCAGAGGCAATCAATTTCATGGCCAGGTTTGGCAGGGGTTTGATCTGCCTCTCTTTGACCCCGGAAAAAGTGAAGGCCCTGAATCTCCCTCCCATGGCAGATAATAATACCTCGCGCTTTCAGACGGCATTTACCGTTTCCATAGAGGCCCGCCATGGCGTTACCACAGGCATCTCGGCTGCGGACAGGGCCACAACCATCCAGACGGCGGTGGCCGATGATGCCATGCCTAGCGACCTGGTCCGCCCCGGCCATGTCTTTCCCATCCGCGCACGAAAAGGGGGCGTTATCGTGCGCTCTGGACAGACCGAGGGTTCGGTGGACCTGGCCCGACTCGCCGGCCTGAAGCCCGCGGGGGTGATCTGCGAGATCATGAAGGAGGACGGCACCATGGCCAGGATGCCGGATCTGAAGAAGTTCTCCGAGGAGCACGGGATAGGAATCTGCACCATCGCCGACCTAATTGAGTACCGACTCCGAACCGAGTCTTTTGTTCATCCTGTTGCCACCACAGTCCTCCCAACGCAGTTCGCAGGTGAGTTCAAGACGATTGTGTACGAGAATGACGTGGACGATTTGCTGCACATTGCGCTGGTCCGGGGTGAAATCGATCCTGAGAAACCCGTCCTGGTCCGCGTGCATTCCGAATGCCTCACAGGGGATGTCTTCGGTTCCATGCGTTGCGACTGCGGAGAACAACTGCATGCTGCGTTGAAGATGATTGAACAAGAGGGCACAGGCGTCCTTCTTTACATTCGCCAGGAAGGTCGGGGGATTGGTCTCCTCAACAAGATGAAGGCATATGAGTTACAGGACCAAGGACACGATACAGTGGAAGCCAATGAGATTCTTGGTTTCAAACCCGATCTAAGGAATTACGGCATTGGCGCTCAAATACTCGTACACCTGGGCGTGCGTAAGATGCGCCTCATGACGAACAATCCGAAAAAGATTGTAGGACTTGAGGGCTACGGCCTGAGCATGGTCGAACAGATTCCCATTGAAATGACGCCAAATGTGTACAATGAGCGATATCTCAGCTGCAAGAAAGTGAAGATGGGCCATTTGCTCAAACTCAACCCCAAACGCTAAGGAGACGCCACCATGCCGACTGTGTATGAAGGGAAAATATCCGCTGAAGGGAAGAGGTTCGCTCTGGTGGTGAGCCGCTTTAATGATTTCGTCAGCGACAAACTCCTGGCCGGAGCTTTGGACGCTCTGGTTCGACACGGAGCCCGTGACGAGGATATCCACATTATCAAGGTTCCCGGCTCTTTTGAAATTCCCCTCATGGCAAAGAAAGCGGTTGAAAAAGGAATATACCACGCTGTTGTGTGTCTAGGTGCGGTAATTCGTGGGTCTACACCTCACTTCGAATATGTTAGCGCAGAAGTCTCCAAAGGCATCGCCATGGTCGGGCTGGAATCAGGCATCCCAGTCTTGTTTGGTGTAATCACCACCGACACCCTGGAGCAGGCCATAGAACGGGCCGGCACGAAGGCTGGAAACAAAGGGTGGGCTGCAGCTGTGGCTGCGATGGAAATGACCAACCTAATTGACTCTGTCGAGCAGGCTTAGGATCACAAGGAGCCTTTCAGATATTGTCCATCATTATGAAGGTTGTCGTTTGAGGCTCTTCGCTTTGTGAGCTTAGCATCTACAACGACAGGCTACACGGTAAAAAATGGGGAACCGGCGGCGCTCAAGAGAGCTTGCCATGCAGGCTCTTTTTCAAATGGAGATGAAACAGGATGACTCGGCGGAAGCACTCGAGCTATTTTGTAAACACTTTGGCATGTCGAAAACTGCCAAGCCCTTTTTCCTGAAACTTGTCAACGGCGTCAGAGAATTCCAACACGAAATCGACCCTCTCATTGAGCGTTTTTCAGAGAACTGGAAGATCAGCCGGATGTCGCGGGTCGATCGCAATGTCATAAGGATTGCTGTCTACGAACTCCTGCACTGCGACGATATCCCACCAAAAGTCTCCATCAACGAAGCCATAGATATTGGCAAACGGTTTGGCACAGAGGATTCTGGTGCCTTTATCAACGGCATCCTAGACAGTGTTCGCGTATCTTTAGAAAAGGAAAACCGACTCAGCTCAAAGCAATCCGGGGAGCATGCCCAAACGCCATCCACGTAACAACACTTCAGTTTCTGACAGTCACAACTCTATACTCATTCACCGAAATATGTTCCGCTTCACATAAGGATGCATGCCTTCGATCGAGCCATTTTGATCATTTTGTGAAGCCTTCTTGGCGAGGCGAAGCGTTAGGACACAAACTATTTGAGGGTCGGGGAGTTTCTTGGAACGACTTGATGGAAACCTTGAAACTCCCCGACCCCTCAATTACCTGAGTCCCGCATACTCATATACTCCCGTGGAAGGTGCCCGGTTCTTCGGTCAACTTCAAAAACACGGCCTCAAGATTATGTTCCTTACCCTCAGCACCCGCTTTCTCTCTAAGCTCCGAGGCAGTGCCCACGGCAATAAGAGAGCCTTCATGAATGATCCCTATGCGATCGCACATCTCTTCCGCAATGGCCAGCGTGTGTGTGGACATGAAGATGCTCACACCTTTACCTGCAAGGGCGCTGAAGATGCCCTTTACCAGCCGTGCGCCCTTGGGATCCAATCCCACCATAGGTTCATCGACGACAATCACTTTGGGCTCATGTATGAGCGCGGTTGACATCACGAGCCGCTGCTTCATCCCGTGAGAATAGCTTTCAATCAAGTCCCCGGCCCATCCGTCCATCTCAAAGAGGGTTACCAGCTCCCTTATCCTTTTTTCCACGCGGCCCTGATCCATCGCATAGAGGGATCCGACAAACTGAAGACACTCAATACCGGTGAGCTTTTCGTACAAGAAGGCTCTGTCGGGGATGAAACCCGTCACCTGCTTGGCACCAACCGGATCCTCAGCAAGGTCCTTGCCGTCAATCATAATGCTCCCTGCTGTGGGTTGTAAGATGCCGGCCATCATCCTGATGGTTGTGGTCTTCCCAGCCCCATTGGGTCCCAGAAAACCAAAGATCTCACCAGATGAAATCTCCAGGCTCACATCATTAACGGCAATGAGTTTGCCGAACCGTTTTGTCAAGTGGATTAGACTGATCATTTCGTCACAGGTCGTTTGCTCTTTGGAAACCCGACAACATTGTTTGCTTTTATCGATTCATGATTCTCGCTCTCGCGCCTCAAGGACCGTCAGCTTCACCTGTCCGATGACTCGAACCATCTCAGCCTGGCGATCCAGGCCACCTTCCACGAACTTGATGTGGGTCACATCGGCCGGCATTTGTCCCATCAACGCATCCGCGGTGATCCACTCCCCAAGAAAGACCTCGTTCCAGGCATGATAGTAGAACCGGTCATGTGTATAAACCAAGCCCACGCTGACCTTTGCTGGGATCCCAGCAGCCCGGGCAAGCGCGGCAAATAGTACAGCATGTTCGTTGCAGTCTCCAGCCCTGGCTTCCAGAGTATCCAGGGCGTTCGGAATCGAGACAGTAGCACGCTTGTCAAGTGAGTCATGAACCCATTTCAAGATTTCTCTTGCTTTTGTCTCGTCCTTGTTCAGGTGGCCCGCAATGCTCTCAGCGAGATTCCTGATTGTAGTGTGGTCACTCTGGATAAAAGGACCAGCCTCCAGATACTGCTCAAGACCAACTTTTCGCTGGATGTCTACGGGTCCTTTCGACTCAAGAGAGACTTCCACCACAGAGCCCGTGACCCGCTGACGGCCTGTGTTTAGATCAAGTCCCTCTGTTTCAATACCATCCAATCGAATCTTCAGGTAAGCCAAACTGGTCGGCTCTGGCAACTTCTTGTCAGACGAAACCGCAACTGCCTCTGCAATGTCCAGTTCAGGATCTGAGCTAATCCCCAGCCGGGCCTCATCCTCCGTGGTTTTGACCATCCAAAGTCCCATGAGCCCCTCTTCCTTCAGGCGCTCCCCATCGAGCCCAATCCAGGAAAAGACGTCCAGACCCGAAAAGGCGGTCTTGACCTTGTATGCTTCCACTTTCCTGCCATCTATGGAAATTGTCTCCTGACCGATCACACTCATCTCTACGGGCTTTTGGGCCATGATAGATGGATCAAACAGGCTGAGCCGATACCGATCACCGACAGCCAACCGTTTCTTCAAGAGATGAGGCCACACCCCAATCGACAAGAAGGGCTTCTCCTGTAGCGTAATCTTCGACTCTCTTTCTTCTCCGCCAAATCCCGTATACAGCAACATCTGCTGGCCCTCTACCCTGCCCCTGGCCTCAAAGCGGACCAAGCCCGAATCCAACATAAAAACAAAGGACCGCAAAGATGCAT
>JASFIH010000110.1:0-4554 GCA_050122775.1 Deltaproteobacteria bacterium | reverse complement strand
TGATGGGGAAGAGACGGTCTGTCGAGACATCAGTCAGGAAGCCAAATTTTCCCAGGTTCACACCCAAGATCGGGATACCTGTGTCTTGGATCCATCGAATAGCACTGAGGAAGGTCCCGTCACCGCCTAATACAACAACGCAGGAAAGATCAGAAGGGGCCTTGGGAATATTTTCGACAAGACATTTTCTCGAAGTGATGGGCGCAGGAACATTCTGCTTGGTGAGGACATCGACCCCCTTTGCCCTCAGCCAAGACTCGAGTTCCTTGGCCCTTTCCATCGCTTCTTTTTGGGCCTTGACGAGAATCCCGATCTTTTTCATGGAGCCCCCCATTCGCTAGGCGGGTTGCCGATTACGTCCATCTCACTCACATATCCCAAGTTTTCTGGCCGGTGAGATGAAGATCCGGGTTTCCTGGGCAAGGATACAAGGTCTATTCAAACACCGCTAATGCATACAACTAATGCCACCGAATCAAGGAACTGCCCCAGGTCAGGCCTCCACCGAATGCCGTAAGTATGACTTTGCTTCCAGGTCTGATTCGTCCGGAACGGACAGCTTCGTCCAGGGCAACGGGTACGGTGGCTGCTGACGTGTTGCCGTATTTGTCGATATTGACAAATATTTTCTCCACTGGAACCTTCAGCCTTTCCCCAAAGGCACGTAGGATCCTCAGGTTGGCCTGATGGGGAATGATCAGGTCGATGTCAGAAATATCATATCCGTTGTGAGCAGCGGCCTCTTCACACGATTCAGCAAACCGCTTCACTGCCACTTTGAAGGTCTTGTTTGCATCGACCATGGCCAAAAAATGGCGTCCTTCCTTGACGCTGGCCTCCGTGATCGGGGTGGTTGCCGACCCGCCGCTGGGCAGGAGCAGGTTGCGACCGGCCGACCCGTCTGAGTGTATGTGCACAGAGAGGACTTCGGCCCCCTGTTCGGATTTTTCGAGAATCGCTGCGCCTGCCGCATCGCCCCACAGGATGCAGCTTCCTCGATCCGCCCAGTTCAAAGTGCGGCTCAGAACCTCGGCGGCAACTACCAGGGCGTTGTTGTGCCGGCCGTTCTGCAAGTATTGTTGGGCCATGGATAGAGCAAATATAAAACCCGTGCACGCTGCCGTGATATCAAAGGAGACAGCGTTTGGGGCACCCAGTTTCGCCTGAAGCCAGTTTGCCCCAGCAGGACAACAAGTGTCCGGTGTGATTGTGGCCAGAATGATCAAATCGAGGTCTTCGGGGCGCATGTTGGCTGCTTTCAGCGCTCTGACGGAGGCCTTTTTGGCCAGGTCTGAAGTTGCCTCGTCCGGATCAGCATAGCGGCGTTCCCGAATACCCGTGCGTTGCACAATCCATTCGTCGGTCGTGTCCACTATCTTTTCGAGATCGAAATTCGTCACGACCTTTTTAGGCAAATACGAACCAGTACCTGAAATCCTCACAGATCCCATCTTACAACATGCTCCTTGGCGAAGTGTGCCGCCGTGTCCTCAGGTGAGAACGTGAAGACGAAATCTCCTGTTCGGCTTTTCTCTTGACCGGTAACACCATCTTTTCTATATCTTTTCTCCTAAGATGTAAAGAGACTGTTGGTGAAATCGATGCAGTAAATCGACCCGCTCATACGGCGTGAGGATAAGAGGAGGAGTCAGGACAATGAAGCGGGAGCAGTGGAAGAGCCAGCTTGGTTTTCTGCTTGCCGCTGTTGGCTCGGCAATAGGATTAGGCAATATTTGGCGCTTCAGTTACATGGCCTATGACAACGGTGGAGGGGCTTTTCTCATTCCTTATGTCACGGCTCTTCTGACTGCCGGCATTCCCCTCCTCATCCTGGAGTTTGGCATCGGACACGAAAGGATTGGGTCAGCCCCTCTTGCCTTTGCAAAGATCAAGAAGAACTGGGAGTGGCTCGGGTGGTGGGCGGTCGTATTTGTGATGTTCGGCGTGGTGCTTTACTACACAGTTATCGTTGCATGGTGCCTCAACTTTTTTGTCCTTTCCTTCGACCTCAGCTGGGGTGACGATCCCAATACCTATTTTTTCAGGGATTTCCTTTCGGTGAGCAAATCGCCATCAGAGATCGGGGAGATTAGAAGCCCCATATTCGCTGCCCTTGTCGTAATCTGGTTCATGAATTGGCTCATTCTCTACCGGGGTGTCCAGAGAGGTGTCGAGCTTGCGAACAAGATATTCATGCCGCTGCTGTTTCTCCTCACCGCGGTTCTGGTTTTTTGGTCTTTTACCCTAGATGGGGCGATGGACGGCCTCAGAGCCTATCTCACCCCCGACTTCGCCAAGCTGTCCAATCCAAAAGTGTGGATAGATGCCTACAGCCAGATCTTTTTTACTCTGAGTCTCGGATTCGGCATCATGATAGCCTATGCGAGCTACCTTCCAGAGAAGGCAGACATATCAAGAAGTGCACTGCTGACAGGTCTTATAAATAGCGGGTACTCTCTCTTTGCAGGACTGGGAGTCTTTAGCGTACTCGGCTTTATGGCCGCGTCTTACGGAAAGCCGGTCTCGGAGGTGGTTTCTCAGAGCATAGGTCTTGCCTTTGTTGCCTATCCTCGAGCCGTAAGCCTTATCCCGAGCGGCAACCTCTTTGGTGCCATATTCTTCCTCTGCTTGGTTGTTGCCGGGTTGTCATCCTCCATATCAATCGTTGAGGCATTTACATCTGCCATGGTGGATAAGTTCGGCGTAAGGAGAAAACCGTTTATTACTTATGTTTCGATACTGGGATTCCTGGGTTCCATTATTTTCACTACCCAGGCAGGACTCCTGTGGTTGGATATCGTGGACCACTTTCTGACACACTATGGGCTCATCGTGGTCGGCATTCTCGAATGCATTCTCGTTGGATGGTTCTTCAGGTTGAAGGTCTTGAGAACGCATATCAACAAGATATCTTCCTTCAGACTCGGTCGTTGGTGGGATATACTCGTGAAGTATTTCATTCCTCTTGCGCTTGGCGTGATCCTGTTTGGCGACCTTTACAATGAGCTGCGGAAACCGTACGGAGGCTACTCTTGGGGATCCCTTATTCTAATAGGCAGGGACTGGGTGTTGCTCACCCTCGTTGCTGGCTTTATCATTGCTTCAAGACCGTGGAGGACACAACATCACAAGGATGGTGGAAGGGCTCAGAGATGATGCGGTAGAGCCGCCCTGTGTCTTGACTAGCTTGAGGCCGCTTCCTGGATAGCCATGAGGCGGTCTGTGAATCTCACAGGATAGGGCGGGGCCCCCTGGAGGGCCTTGTATTTCTCGTCAAGGGCTGAGAGGTTTTCTTTGAATCGCCTGCAAATTTCCTCTAGCGAGGGATGTCTTTTGAGCAGCTTGCCGTCCTGCATGACGTGTTCCAGCAATGGTGAGGCATCCTCAATTTCCTCGTCCCTCGCGCCAATAAAATCTTCCAAAAAGCGCCCTTCATGGCTTTTCTTTCTGAAAACCTGTTTCTTTCCTGCCAGGTTCACTTTGCCCGGACTTAGCTTCATGATTGGGCGCTGCCCGTACTCGACCAGCTTGTAGGCCATATCAAAATACGGGGCGTCGGAGGAGACCCCCATGCGGGTGCCCACACCAAAGGCGTCAATAGGCGCGTTTTCCTCGAGGGTGCGGGCAATCTTGTACTCGTCGAAGCTGCTGCTGGCAAATATCTGTGCGTCGGGAAGAGGTGCCTCATTCAGGATATCTCGGGCTTGCTTGCTGAGTGAGGCAATGTCGCCACTGTCCAGCCGAACACCGATGAGCTGATGTCCGTCTTTGGCCATTTCCTTTCCGACGAGAGCTGCCTTCCGGGTTCCGGCAATGGTGTCATACGTGTCGACCAGCAGGATTGTGTTCTTGGGAAATGAACGGGCAAAGGCCCTGAAGGCAGCAAGTTCGTCCCCAAAGGAGCTCACGTAGGAGTGGGCCATGGTGCCTGATATCGGAATGCCGTAGAGCTTGCCAGCAAGAACGTTACTGGTGGCGACAAACCCTGCAATATAGCTGCTTCGGGCAACCTTGAGCCCGGCATCAATGCCGTGGGTCCTTCTGAGAGAGAAATCGACCAGCCGCCTGTCTGCGGCAGCCTGCACGCAGCGGGCAGCTTTGGTGGCAATCAGCGACTGGAAGTTGACGGCATTGATCGCAAACGTTTCCACGATCTGGGCTTCTATGATCGGCGCGGTGACTTCCAGAATCGGTTCATCTTTAAAAAAGATCTCCCCTTCAGCCAGAGCGTGAACGCTTCCTGTAAAGCGCAAATTCTCTAGATAGGATAGAAAGCGATGGGAAAACAGGCCCGTTTTATCCAGATACGTCAGGTCGCTCTCAGAAAACCGAAAATCAGATAGATAGTCGAGAAAGTCTTCAAGGCCCGCAGCCACAAAATAACTTCGGTCGGGTGGATATTTCCTGATAAAGAGAGAAAATGTGGCGGCGTCGGCCATGCTGTTTTCAAAGTAACTCGCAGCCATGGTGAGCTCATAAAGATCTATTAGCAGTTCGACCCTCTCGGGCAAGCCTTTCATATGATCTTGGCTCCGTATATCAAACAAATCCACA
>JASFIH010000109.1:0-4560 GCA_050122775.1 Deltaproteobacteria bacterium | reverse complement strand
TAGGCCCACAAAGGATATCCATGGCTTTTCGACAGAACTGAGGTGACGTATCGCCTGTGCGAAAAGTTGGGCTTATTTGACGGGGATTCGGTGAGCATTCATGTTCCCGAGCCCGCCGGCGCTGAAACACTTCTCAGCTTTCATACAAAATCATACATCAGCATTCTCAGGAAGGCCAACCGAGGGGTGCCTGATGAAAGGTGGCTGAAATATGGCATAGGAACCACAGAGTGCCCGGTTTACCAAGGCGTATATGACTACCATGCACTGGCTGCAGGAGCCACGCTTCTCGGTGCTGAAGTCATTGACCGCGGTGAGGCGGATGTCGTTTTCAATCCCACGGGAGGGTTCCATCATGCAGGTAAAGACTTTGCTGCCGGCTTTTGTTACATCAACGATATTGTGATCGTCATTAAGCGCTGGGTTCGCAAAAGAAAACGTGTGCTCTACATCGATATCGATGCACATCATGGCGATCAGGTACAATCTGCCTTTTATGAAACCAGTAAGGTGATGACGGTGTCGTTTCATGAAAGTGGGCAGACGCTGTTCCCCTTCAAGACAGGGTTCGAAAATGAAGTCGGTAAGGGGCGCGGCAAGGGCTACACAATAAATGTGCCCTTGCCCGAAAATACCTCTGATGAAGAGTTCCTGTTTGCCTTCAATAAGATCTTTTTGCCAGTAGCCGAATCTTTCCAGCCGGATGTCATGGTAGCCGTGCTCGGGGCAGACGCCTTGTTTTCAGATCCTCTTTCCTCTTTGCATCTGTCCAATAACTCCATTATCAAGGCATTGCAGACGATACTGCGAGTCTCCCCGAAGTTGCTGGCCCTGGGAGGTGGCGGCTATGTTAAAGAAAACATTGCACGAACATGGACGTTGGCATGGGCAATCATGAGTGATATGCAACCCACTGCAGAGGATCTTGCAACGTTCGGCGGCGTATTTTGGGGTGACGGTCTTTCGTCTCTGATCGACAGACCCCACTTTCTGCCAGATAACATAAGAGAAAAGGCACAAGCAGAAACTGAAAGGGTTGTGGACACTGTTGAAAAAACCGTATTTCCCCTTCTGAAGAAGAAGCGGCAAAGGAGGCAGTGATTATGCGGAAGAAGAGCGCCCGATCTGTTGGGTCAGGCACTGAGAAATACTCCCCCCCACAGGACTTCAGGAGGAGAGCGCATATCAAGAGCATCAATGCATATCAAAAGATCTACAAGAACTCCGTGGAACATCCCGAGCGTTTTTGGTCTGAGCAAGCTCAAGAGTTGACGTGGTTCAAAAAGTGGACACGAACCCTGTACTACGATTTCAAGAAGGCAAAGGTCCGCTGGTTTGAAAACGGCAAGACGAATGTGTCTGTAAACTGTCTCGATCGGCACACGGATACGTGGAGAAGAAACAAGGCAGCTCTTATCTGGGTGGGTGAGAAGATCGGTGAAGACAAGATCTACACCTATCAAATGCTTCATCAGGAAGTCTGCATCTTTGGCAATGTGTTAAGACAGAAAGGCATCAGGAAAGGAGACCGGGTGGCCATTTACCTCCCGATGGTTCCGGAACTCCCGATCGCCATGCTCGCATGTGCCCGCATCGGGGCGATTCACAGCGTCGTCTTTGGGGGCTTTAGCGCGGAGTCTCTGCGCAGCCGGATTAAAGACTGTCGCGCAAAAATGCTGATCACGGCAGACGGGGGTTTCAGGGGTGGGCGCGTCATCCCCTTGAAACGAAATGCCGACGAGGCCCTGGCAACTTGCCCTGAGGTAAAAAGCTGCATTGTGGTCCGACGAACTGGTACGAGTGTGAAAATGAAAAGGGGGAGAGACACTTGGTGGGACGAAGAGGTGTCCAATATAAGTCTCAAGGGCCCCTGTAACCCCGCAGCGGTGGATGCCGAGGACCCTTTGTTTATTTTGTACACCAGTGGTTCGACAGGAAAGCCAAAAGGTGTGCTACATACCTGCGGAGGCTATCTCCTTTATGTCTATCAAACGTTTAAGTGGATATTCGATATCCGGGCAGAAGACACCTTCTGGTGCACGGCCGATATTGGGTGGATTACGGGCCACAGTTACATCGTATACGGGCCCCTCTGCAATGGAGCCACGAGCCTCATGTTCGAGGGAATCCCAACATACCCCGATCCAGGAAGGTACTGGGAAATCGTACAGAGATACGAGGTAAATATCTTCTACACGGCGCCGACCGTCATTCGGGCCCTGGCAAAACACGGACATGCGTGGCCTGCAAGATACAACTTGGCAAGCCTGAGACTGCTGGGCAGTGTCGGAGAAATCATTAATCCAGAGGCATGGAAATGGTACCACAAGTACATTGGTCAGGGCAGATGTCCCATTGTAGATACATGGTGGCAGACCGAAACGGGCGGTGTCCTCATCTCACCTCTTCCAGGTGCCATACCAACCAAGCCGGGTTCGGCCTCCGTCCCCTTTCCTGGGGTCGTACCCCAGATTGTGAATGATCAAGGTAAGAGGTGCAAGACAGACGAAGCTGGCTACCTGGTGATCATGAAGCCATGGCCGGGCATGATGAGAGGTGTTTATGGCGAACCCGAGCGCTTTAGACAGACCTATTTCAGCCAGTTTCCAGGCATGTATTTTACTGGAGACGGGGCCAAGAGAGATAAAGACGGGTACTATTGGCTCATGGGGCGCGTGGACGACGTCATCAATGTCTCTGGCCACCGGATGGGGACGGCGGAGATCGAAAGCGCCTTTGTATCTCATAGAGACGTAGCCGAAGCGGCTATCGTGGGGTATCCACACGACGTAAAGGGCGAAGGGATCTATGCCTTTGTGGTACTCAATGCCGGGGTCAAAGGATCGAATGCGTTGAAGAAAGTTTTGATCCAGCATGTGAGACAAGAGATCGGCCCCATTGCAACACCGGACAAGATCCAGTTCACCGACGTTCTGCCGAAGACGCGCAGCGGGAAAATAATGAGAAGAATCTTAAGAAAAATCGCAGCAGGGGATATAGATAACCTAGGCGACCTGACCACCCTGGCTGACAAGAGCGGGTTCGTCACGTTGATTCAGGGGCGACAGCGTTGAGGGCCAATAGGGGCTCCAAAAAGAGTTTTTAAAACCCATTGTCTCAATGGCAGGCAAGGAAAGGGCCAAAATGAAAGCCCGTCTGATCTGGATGGACCTGGAAATGAGTGGCATCGACCCGGAAAGGCACGTCATACTGGAAATCGCCACGATCATAACCGATGACGATTTGGAGATAATAGCCGAAGGCCCTACCATTGCCATCAATCACCCGAAAGAAGTCCTACTTACCATGGACGCGTGGAGCAAACAGCACCATTCCGCATCCGGGCTGGTGGACAGGGTTATGGCATCTCCTTTTGGTTGTCAGGACGCCGAACAGGAGACACTGAAGTTCCTTCACCTCCATTGTCAAAAGGGAGAATCACCGCTTTGCGGAAATTCTATCTGGCAGGATCGCCGGTTTCTGGTCAAGTATATGCCGTCCCTCCATGAATTCCTGCATTATCGAAATATCGATGTGACTTCCATTAAGGAACTCGTTAAGAGATGGTATCCCTCATGCCCCCCGTTCGAAAAGCAAAAGGCCCATCTGGCACTCATGGATATAAAGGAGTCCGTAAACGAGCTGAAGTATTATCGTGCAAAGGTATTCTTGCCAGAAGGCCAAACCTGACCCAGCCCCGGCTGCACCACCACATGCCATCGCAAATCCCGCTTGAACAAAAACCTCGAACTTTCCCGTGGGGCGTCAGGCCAGCTTTTTCGGGAATTCTCCCCGCCATTCAAAGCAAGGCCGCTTGGTGAAGATTGATCACACGGCCGGAGGAAGCCATTTTTCCCCAAAAAACAGAGGCAATTCCGCAGCACAGACCGGTCCCACGGTGACCTTCCAGCCCATTTTTTGCCTCAGCGCATCAGCCATGCCCGAGGCTAAGCCGGGGATCGTTATCTCCTCTTGGGCAGTTCTTTCAAAAATACCTGATTGGATGAGCACCGCGCTGATTGTTTCAACCGTCAGGCTCTTGAGGATTACGGCCATATCCACCGTATCTCCTCGTGTATCCGTGCAAAGAAGATAAAACGGGCTTTTCGTCGTACCGAGAATGGTGGTGAGCACGTCTTGTGTGTGCACGTTGTTTCCCGAGATTAGGATTGGACTGGCATCATCCGGGCTATTGATCTCCGTCAATCCTGTTGGTCCCGGGCGGGGCACATCCAGACACGGAAATTTTGGCAGAAGATGATCAGCATCCAGGGCAACCTGAAAAGGGTAATGCATATGTTCTGGAATATCAGGACAGTCTGTGGGCCTTCTGCCACCTCGCTTCAAAGCTTCAACAAACTCCCCACAGTCCTTAGCCCCACAAACCCCACAATCGGTTTGGGGCAAGTATTTCAAGAAGTCAATTCTATCCACATAGGTGTCAGCAAGGAGCATGAGCAACCTCGAGATACGCCTTGGCATCACCTACCGTGTAGAGCGACCCGGTAATGCACACAGTGTCTGCAGAGCCCGCTTCTTCGAAAGCAACAGACAGGGCAT
>JASFIH010000108.1:0-4638 GCA_050122775.1 Deltaproteobacteria bacterium | reverse complement strand
GGAATTCGCCGATGCCGTTCGCCAGATGTCTCACCGCATCAAGCCAGATGCAGTCGCCGTAGAGCTTCCCAACTCGCTCCAGGATGTGATTCAAAAGGGCGTCCGGCGGCTCCCCGAAGTATCGGTAGTTCTGTACGAGAATCAAGACGGAGACACTATCTACTTCCCAATCGAACCCACAGACCCGGTGGTCGAAGCCGTCCGGTCAGGTCTGGACTCCGATGTTCCGGTCCACTTTGTGGATTTGGACCTTGATCAGTATCCCTCGTATCGCGATTATGTACCCGACACCTATGCCGCCTTTCGTCTCGGAGTAAAGGCCTACTATGATCTTTACTCACGGGAAGTCCATTCTGCATTTAAGCAGGGCCTTGCGGACGTTAGGCGTGAAGCTGGCATGGCCTACCACCTGCAGAGGCTCGCCGCCAAATACAAGAAGATACTCTTTGTCTGCGGGCTGGCCCATCTCAAAGGTGTGAAAGCAGCATTTTTCCGGCCGCAGGTTGAGCCCCTTGAAAGGAAAAGACGCACCGGGGTGAGCCTTTTCAATCTTCACCCGGATGACCTCCCTGAAGTCATGACCGAATACCCTTTTTTGGCGGCCCTGTATGAGTACCGCAGGCACAGCCTGCCGCCCAACCCCGAACTCTCTCAGTTCACGGTTCGCAGGAAAATGGGTATTCTCACCCTCATTAGCGGGGGCAAGGAGACGTGTTCTGAAGAAGAGGCCCTGGACGCCTCGGTGCGTTGGAGCGTGCATCATCTGAAACCCGGCGCGTTAGATCGTCAGATGGCCAGCTACCGTCTTTTTCAGCAGGCGGCCAGACACTACTATCAGGACACAGGAGAGGAGGTTCACCGGTGGCAAAAGAGGGCATTTTTTCGCTTCTCGAGAAATTACGCCCTTCTGGAGAACCGGCTCCTGCCTGATTTCTATCAACTTCTGATTTCTGCCCGAGGATGTGCAGACGACAATTTCTGTTACGCCTTCTGGCGCTTGGGTTCCTTTTATCCCTGGCAAAAACCCCAGGCTTCGGTTCCCACCATCCGCATTAGCGGGGAGATGATGTGGCTCGGAACGCGCAAGGTCCATATCCGTAGGAGGCTGCCCAGAATCAAACGCCGCCCTGTCTACATCCCCAGGAAGCATCGTATGAAAGAACGGAGACCGGGAGAGTGGCTTGAGGGCTTTGCCGATCCTTTCATCTGCTCGTACCCCCCCGAGGACGTGGTGGTTGAAGATTACGGCAATTTTCTCAGGACCAAAGGCGCCCACCTGCTGTCGGCTGAAGACGCTGTGTCCGTGCCATTTGAGACCACGATTTTGGATGGAATCGACATGCGGGAGACGGTGAGACATATCCACGAAGGGCGCATCTATGTGCGGGAGTTTAGGCGGATCAGGGGAGGTGTTGGATCTGTTGTCGTGATCTTTGATCAGGACAAGACTGGGGAAAAGTATCCTTACCTGATGACCTGGCTTGGGGAGCACGATCAGGAGTCGGACATGGCCTTTTACGCTACCGACCCCGCAGGTCACATTGTGGGGCCCGGGATCTGCCGATGCACTTACGGAGGCTTTCTCATGACGTATCCGCCGCTCCGGCTTGCTGATGTCTGGGGAGATCCTGAATACGATTGGGTCCGAAACAAGGGTGAGCGCCTCCTGTTAGCGGGACTGGAATACAGCATAGAAAAGCATGTTATCTACGTGGCCAAGAAGCCGCCGCGTTCCTTCATAAAGCAGGTGGCCGGCCGATGGGGCAAACAGATCGTGTACATCCCGATCGGTCAACTTTCTCCGGTTAAGCTAAGGGATATACGAATCCTTCACGTACTGGCAGGAAAGGACAAACGCGAGATTGCAAAGGATTATATATGGTGAGAGACAGGAAACCTTTCAGCGTCGCTCTTTGAGCTCCAAGCCATCAGTCAGGGTTTCCTTTTTTTCGCTGTCTTGAACGTGCTCGCCAACCTGGCAGGCACTTCTTAGTCATGTGGAGATGCCTAGCTTCGGCAGGATATAGGCCTGAAGCAGGAGCCAGACAACGACAACGCCCAGGAAGATCAATATATGACTCATTTTGCTTCTCCCCAGCCCACGGCTGAGACGCTTTACGCTCAAGAGAACCCCCGAGACGGCGAAGCGCATGAGGACGCAAGAGGCGCCCCGGCACTCTTAGAACGCGTGTTTGAAGAAAATATGGATAGCCGGCGTTCGGGCTTCGAGGCCCCGCATTGGGGGCACTGAATGGTCCCCTCGTCGCTTGTAAACACAATCAACTCAAATTCCTTGTTACATTTTGGACACCAGAACTCATAGAGAGGCATTGCAAGCTCCTTATCGTCCCTACCCTACAGGCGACCACCTATTGAGGCGTTCGGGACAATCATCATTACCATGTTAAAATTATTAATCATTTGTTCCATGATTGCAAGCCCTGTTGTTGATTTATGGTGAAGCCTGCCGAACATGATTAGGAAGTACCTCCCGTGGCTCATTGCCCTGCTGTATTTCATCAGCCCTTACGATCTCTTGCCTGACTTTATAGCAGGTCTCGGCTGGCTGGATGACCTTGCCTTACTTGTCCTCGTCCTGTGGTGGGTGTCCAGGTTAAGATGGAGTTCTCAGACAGAAGAGACTTTTTCTTCGCATGGGAAAGATCAACAGGGCGCGTCCGCTCCAGAGGATACCCCTGAGGAAGACCCGCATACGGTACTCGGTGTTCAGCCTGGTGCCTCAAAGGAGGAGATTGCGACAGCTTACAGGAAACTCGCCGCCCAGTACCACCCTGACAAGGTACAGCACCTAGGCAAGGAGTTTCAGGAACTCGCCCACAAAAAGTTCGTGGTCATTCAAAAGGCCTATGATGCACTGATAAAGTGATAAGAACGCCTTACCACCGTCATGTAGAGAAACACTTTTGACGAGAAACAGGTTGTTGTAGGATATGCATTCAACCGACGCTATCCTAACCGACCGGCGCCTGTCCGCGCAAAAACCAAAGGAGTTGGATCATGGGTAGAAAATCAAGCTTGTTGGTCATCGTCATGGCTGTTCTTGTGTCGGGGCTTCTCTGTTCGCATGCACCAGCGCGATCAGACGACAACACGGATGTGACGGCGCTAGTGGACGGCAATACGGCGTTTGCCCTGAATCTTTACAAGCACCTAAGCACCGCAGACAACAACCTCTTCTTCTCCCCATACAGCATCTCTGCCGCACTCGCCATGACGTATGCCGGCGCAAGAGGAAACACCTCAAGACAGATGTCCGAAGTCCTGGGGTTTTGTTTGGAGCAGAAGCAGCTGCACACTGCATTTGGTCGTCTGGAAAGCGATCTGAATGCTCTCCAGAAAGAAGGCGGCATCCAGTTAAGTGTGGCAAATGCGCTTTGGGCTCAAAAAGACCACCCTTTTCTTGAGGAATTTTTCGACCTTGTAACAACGAATTACCATGCGGCACTAAACTATGCCGATTTTAAGACGGATTTCGAGTCGGCCCGGCAAGCAATCAATGCCTGGGTGGAACAACAAACAAACCAGAAGATAAAGGACCTGATAGGTAGAGGAGTCCTCCACGATCTGACGCGTCTTGTCCTTACAAATGCCATTTACTTCAAGGGCTTTTGGGCTAATCAATTTGACAAGGATGCCACAAAGGATGACAAGTTCTGGACGCGTGGTGACATTTCAGTCGATGTACCGATGATGACCCAACAGGACCGGTTCAGATACACGGAAAATGCTGACATGCAGGTCATTGAGCTCCCGTATGTAGGGAACGATCTATCCATGGTCATCCTACTTCCAAGAGAGAGAAACGGTCTGGTTTCAATGGAAAGGGCTCTTACAGTACAATACGTGAGGGCCTCCTTGTCCCGGCTCGAAGATCGCGAAGTCATTGTTTGTCTGCCCAGGTTCACACTGAGTTCGTCGTTCGGGTTGGGAGAAACACTGGCCTCCATGGGTATGCCAGATGCTTTCGGGCCGGATACCGCAGACTTTTCGGGCATGGACGGAAAAAAAGTGTTGTACATCTCTGCAGTCGTGCACAAGGCATTTGTGGACGTGAACGAAGAAGGTACCGAGGCAGCCGCCGCCACGGGTGTGGTGATGACGCTGACGGCCGCTCCCAGTGCTCCCACTGTGTTCCGGGCCGATCATCCGTTCATATTCCTGATTCGGGACATTCGTTCTGAAAGTATCCTATTCCTTGGAAGAGTCATAAACCCGCTGAAATAAACAGAAACCTCTTTTCTGAACCCCCAAAGCCATCTATCTCTCTTGTCCTTCACTTGAACGCCACCCGCTGTGCTAATGCCTGCCCCATATCCGGTCTTCACCATGAAGTTGCATAAAAGCCAGCTTTGACCTGGTATTTTACTCCAAATCAAATGGTGTTGCCTTTTGAAAGGCTAGTGACCATAATAGGAACCATTGATGGAGGGCCTAACTTTTTGCATTGAATTTGTTCCTGACTAGGGGCCAAGGAGGTCATATATGGAACAGGCACATGCCCACAGAACGAAGACGATGCCAGGCCTAAGACCTCAAAAAGGTTGGAAATGTTACAAACCCGAATACGGGTTCAGTTGCAGGGCAAGGGATGTCGGACTCGATGCGTATGTCGAATGT
>JASFIH010000107.1:0-4667 GCA_050122775.1 Deltaproteobacteria bacterium | reverse complement strand
CCATGAGAGCGGGCAAGTTCGACTTTGCTGGAGACAAGGGTTACGAAGTACAAGCCCTTTTTGACTCAGCCGAAGGACTCGTCAAGGGCGTACCAGTGCAGATCGCCGGGGTTGAGGTAGGACGCGTGAAGGAGATAACCCTTGACGGGGATAAGGCCAGAGTGGTTCTTCAAATCGACCCTAAGGTTCGGATTGGTGACGACGCGGAAGCAGTTATCCGCAGCAAGGGTGTGTTGGGAGACAAGTATGTAGAAATTGTCTTGGGTTCCCCCAAGGCATCGCCTATTGAACCGGGTGGTCGTATTTCACGGACGCAATCACCAGCCAACATTGATACACTTTTGAAACAGCTGAGCTCCATTGGTACGGATATTAAAGAAGTCACGAAGTCCATGTCGGGGGTTCTAGGCGGAGAAAAGGGAGAGGCATCGCTCAAGATTATCATGGACAATATGCGGGATCTCTCTTTGACCCTCAACGAAACAATCCAAAAGAACAATGAGAATATCAACCGAATGCTTGAGAACTTGGCCGTATTTTCCTCGGACCTTAAACAAATGAGTGGGGTAAACAAAGAAGGAATCCGTGAGACTGTGGCAAACTTCAGAGAGGCTTCCGCCGAGCTTCGTGAGACTTTAATAGCGCTTGGTGAGATCACAGAGAAGGTCAATCGGGGTGAGGGTACCGTCGGACAACTGATATATGAGGACGAGACGATTAATCGCCTGAATGAAACGCTGCTTGCCCTTAAAGAGATCACGGAGAAGATCAATCAGGGCCAAGGCACCATTGGCAGGCTTGTAAAAGAGGATGAAACCGTGGACAACCTGAATCAGACGCTGAGTGGCATCAACAAATATCTGAAACAGGAAGAACGTTTTCGCACTTATATAGACTATCATGGAGAATATCTTTTCGACCAGGAAGACGTGAAGTCATACCTTTCCCTGCGAATTCAACCCAAAGAAGACAAGTACTACTTGGTCGGGATCATTGACGATCCTGCTGGAAAGGAAAGCGCCTCGCAAACAACAACCACTGTCAATGGAGTCTCCACAACCGTATACAAAGAAAAGATTGACAAGGACGAGATCAAATTCTCCGCTCAGATTGCCAAGCGTTACTATGACCTGGGGTTGCGTGGCGGGATATTTGAGTCGACGGGAGGTTTTGGGGCCGACTATTACTTCTTTGATGACCGTCTTGTTCTTTCGCTGGAAGCGTTTGATTTTGATCCGGATAAAGATCCTCATATGAAGTTTAAGTTGGACTTCACACCATTTCAGTACCTATATCTGACAGCGGGATTTGACGATTTCCTGAGCGATGCCGACAATGAGACCCTCTTTCTGGGTGCGGGTCTATATTTCTCGGATGAAGACATCAAGACACTGATCTCGGACGCACCGATTACTAGGTAGTGCCCGGGTTTGCTGTGGCCTCTCCGCTTCTGGCGTATGATCCTCTAATAAACGACGGCTCTCCATCTGTATAACTTTCATACAGAGGCGGTCTTATTCAGCACCCTCAAGGAAACCGTGTGAAACGTAGCGTTGAATACTTTGAAAGGCCGGGGCCTCAAAACACCGAGGCATGCATGGTCTTGGTCGACCAACTGGTCCAAAATGAAGGATACAAAGATGTGGTTGTGGCGTCCACCTCTGGTGACACTGGCCTGATTGCAGCCAGGAGGCTTCAAGGTAAAGGTGTTAACCTAGTCATCGTAGCCCACTCGGTAGGCTTTCAGGGGCCAAACCAGGATCAGTTCTCAGAGAACGCCCACCAGGAAATAACCTCGCTGGGGGGTCGGGTTTACAAGGGAACAATTCTCACCCATTCCATTGAAACATCTATTGCCAAGGAGTTTTCGGGCAGCTACCCGACCCTGCTTGTGGCCAATACCTTGAGGCGGTTCGGGCACGGGACCAAGGTTTGCTGTGAGATTGTGATGGAGGCAGTGGATGCGGGGCTCATTGCTGAGGGTCAACATGTCGTTGCCGTGGCAGGTACGGGCAAAGGAGCAGATACGGTGGCCATCCTGAAATCTGCAGCATCGAAACGATTTCTGGAACTTTTTGTATCTCAAATCGTCGCCAAGCCGGCACAGTTCAAATGATCACGGCGAAAAAAGGTCGACAGAGACAAGGATTTGACAGATGGTGTTGAAGGGCACACCAGGATTTACTGCCCAGAACCATAAACCAATGCGTCAGAGCAAACGGGATGGACCCCATTCGTGTAGAACAGATAAGACCCTTTAAGCTCGTCAAGTATTTTACCCTTACCAGCCTTGTAGTGATTCTTCTGGGCACCTTTGCCCTGTCCACCGTCATTGCCCACCGGGCTGAAACGGTCCTTCTGAAAAAGAGTGAAGATTATGCCTTGTTGATGGCCGAAAACCTGAACCATCAGGTTTTTCTCCAGTTCATCGTGCCTGCAGCTCTCCAGTTTGGCCAAGTTATCCAACTACGGAACAAGGTCCTGTTTGACCGGCTTGATCAGGTCGTCAGGAACACGCTTCATAGTTTCACCGTGCAGACGGTAAATATCTTTGATCGAGAGAACAACGTTATCTTCTATAGCTTTGACAAAGAGCTATTGGGAAGACAGGGTTTGGGTGGGATTGATTATCAGCAGGCCCTGGATGGAAAGTCGCGATCCAAGCTGGTCCGAAGGGGGGGGTTTTTGGGCCTCCTGTTCGGAGCACCGAGAGAGAGCGCGTTGAGAACTTATGTGCCTCTTAGGGCTGAGAAACCCTTATCTAACATAGAAGGCCCCATCCTTGGCGTGTTTGAGATTGTTCAGGACCTGTCCGAGGACTACCAGACGATTACTGACTTTAAACAGAGGGTCATCCTCACTTCTGTTGTTGTGATGGGCCTCCTCTTCTTTGCGCTTCGGCATCTTGTCAAGCGGGGTGAGAATATTATTGAAAAGAGGGCTCAGGAACGACTCCTTCTGAAGGAGAAGCTGGGTAATGCGCAGCGCTTGGCCAGCCTTGGTGAAATGGTGGCAGGCATCTCTCATGAAATTCGTAACCCGCTGGGCATCATCAGCAGCACTGCAGAATTATTGAAGCAGAGACTCTCTGGCAAAGGCTCTGACATCCAGCTTGCAGATGTCGTTGTCCAGGAAGCCAATCGGCTCAATGCCATTGTAACTGACTTTCTCAGCTTCGCAAAGCCTCAGGAACCCGATTTCATGCCATGTAAGGTCGATGAAGTCATAGAAAAGAACCTCACATTCCTTGCTCCGGAGGTCGACAAGAACGGCTATCGGATTCACAAACGATTTGCCACAGATATTCCAGAAATACAGGCAGACCCAGGGCTTCTGTATCAGGCCTTTCTGAACATCCTGATGAATGCCATGCAAGCGATGCCGGAAGGCGGCAACATATACGTTGAATTGTCGGCGCGCAAACACACGCTGACGATTCTCTTTGCTGACGAAGGGCCCGGAATTCGGGATGATATCCTGAACAGGATCTGGGAACCGTTTTTCACCTCAAAAGACAAAGGAAGTGGTCTGGGGCTTCCCATCGTCAAGAAGATCATAGAAGGCCATGGCGGTATTGTTGATCTTGATAACAGACCGACGAAAGGGGTTCAGGTGACCGTCACCCTTCCGGTGCAGCGGCAATATTGAACGGGAGACTACACTGAGGGCATCATGTCCAAAGGCGCAACACTTCGTTCGATGGTATACTTCTTGTTTTGGGTCAAATGACAGCCAACGAACAGGGACAGACCCGTGGAAACAATTCTTATAGTTGATGACGAAAAGAACTATCTTCTGGTCCTAAGTGCTTTTCTCACGGGCGAAGGCTATGAAACCCTGACAACCGACAGCCCAGACCAAGCCCTTGAAATTGTGCGGACCACGGATGTTGACTTGGTCCTGACAGACATGAAGATGCCTACCATGGACGGCATCCAACTGCTCCGGGAAATAAAGGAAAAGCGTCCTCATCTTCCTGTGATCATGATGACAGCTTACGGCACCGTAGAAAAAGCGGTGGAGGCTATGCAACTGGGCGCCTTTAACTTCATCCAGAAGCCCTTCCAGAATGACACGCTGAAGCAAATGATCTACAACGCGGTCAATACCTATAGAGTCTTCAAAGAGAATCAGCGACTCGTGCAGGCCCTGGAAAACCGCTACCGTTTCGACAACATCATCGGCAAGAGCAAGGCTATGCTCGCCATATTCGATATGATTCAGAAGATTGCCTATACCAAGGCAACGGTTCTGATCACCGGTGAAAGTGGCAGCGGCAAAGAACTTATCGCGAAGGCCATTCATTTCAACTGCCCCCGCCATGACAAACCCTTTGTAGCAGTTAGCTGCGCGGCGCTCACGGAAACCCTGCTTGAAAGTGAGCTGTTTGGTCACGAGAGGGGCGCCTTCACAGGCGCAACCGCCATGAAGAAGGGCCGGTTTGAGTTGGCGGACGGAGGCACCTTGTTTCTGGATGAAATCGGCGAGGTGCCAGCCTCAATACAGGTCAAGCTACTTCGGGCACTTGAAGAGATGCGCTTTGAGCGTGTTGGCGGTATCCGGACCATCGCTGTTGACATCCGCTTGATTGTGGCAACCAACAAAGATCTTAAGCGCGAGGTGGAAGAACATCGATTTCGGGAAGACCTATATTTTCGCTTGAACGT
>JASFIH010000106.1:0-4699 GCA_050122775.1 Deltaproteobacteria bacterium | reverse complement strand
CAAAGGCACGTTTTGCACCAAAATTCGCTACAGAGCCTTTAAGAGAGTGCGCAGCCTCCTCAACAGCGATAGCATTCCTGGCAGCAATGCCCTGTCGAATCTTGCCCATGTTGTCAGCCGCACTTTGTGCAAACAAGGCTGCTATCTCTTCAAAAAGCCCCTTGTCTCCACTGACCGCTTTCATGGCTTCTGACACATCAAAGACGTCTTCGGCTGGCACTTCAACCTCTTTACTATCACCACGGCCGCTGTCTTTGTTCTTGGTGAGCGCATTGAGTGTCTTGTCAATCACGGACAAAAGGTCCTCCGGCCTTATGGGCTTTGATATGTAGTCGTCCATACCTGCAGCAAGACATTTTTCCCGATCTCCTTGCATGGCGTGGGCTGTCATGGCGATAATGGGCACATGTTCACCATCAACCTTCTCCTTCTCCCGGATCAGCCCTGTTGCCTCAAATCCATCCATCTCAGGCATCTGAACATCCATGAGCACAACATCAAAGCGCTCTCTTTCAAGCGTGCTCAGCGCTTCGTGCCCAGTCGAGGCAAGAGTCACAGCATGGCCCCTCTTCTTCAGAATGGCTGTAACCACTTTCTGGTTCACGATGTTATCGCCGACCAGCAGGACATTAAGTGGTCTTGCCGCCCTCTGTTCAGGTAATTCTCTCGCATGCAGGCCCCCTCTCGCTTCTCCCTGAGCCAATTGGAAACGTGCAGTAAAATGAAAAGAGCTCCCTTTTCCGAGCTCGCTCTCAACCCAGATCTTGCCACCCATCATTGCTACAAGCTGCTTGGAAATGGCCAAGCCCAATCCTGCACCGCCATGTTGCCTTGTGGTTGAGCCATCAGCCTGAACAAAGCTCTGAAAAATTACATCCAATTTGTCCCCGGCAATGCCCGCCCCTGTGTCCGATACTGTAGAATGTAGCAATACGGCGGAATCATTTTGCTCTCGCGTTTCAATTGAGATATTCACTGCACCTTCTTGCGTGAACTCAATAGCATTCTGTGCCAAATTGACAATGATCTGGCGAAACCTCACGGGATCTCCTACCAAAGCATTAGGGACGCCTGGTTTGATATGGCAAGTGAGCTCAAGGCCCGCCTCTTTTGCCTGCACGGCCAGCATGTTCAAAACATTCTCAACGGTGGTGCGAAGATCGAAACCAACCTCGTCCAGTTCGAGCTGATGTGCCTCCATTTTGGAAAAATCAAGCACATCGTTTACAAGGCCGAGTAACGACTCAGACGCAACTCGCACTGACTCAGCATATTCTCGTTGCTCCTCGCTGAGTTCAGTGCCGAGAAGAAGATCTGTCATCCCCATAATGGCATTCATCGGGGTGCGGATCTCATGGCTCATGTTCGCCAAGAACTCGCTTTTTGCTGCGTTGGCCCTCTTTGCCTCTATCGCCATATTCTCAGCATGGATTACTGCCTGTTTAAGCTGCTCGTTGGCTTTCACCAGTTCGCGGTTTGTTGCTTCAAGGTCTACCTTGGCTTTCAATAGATCATCCTCAGCCCTTTGACGCTCGGTGATGTCTGTCAGGGCCCCGACGATGGCAATGGTCTTCCCATCTTGCAAAAGAGGGCTTTCATTGACTTCCACCCAGCGCTTTCGACCTTTCTTCCCGACGACTTCCAGCCTGTAAGGCGGCTGCCGCTCACCAGTGTCTATGGCCTGTTGCGTATGCTTGTAACCTTGAGCATTAATTGGGTTGTCTGTTATGAACTCCGTCCACTTCACAAGGGCTTCATGTGGTTCGCAGTCAAAAAACTGGCGGGTCTGTGGACTGACATAAGTCAGAACATGGTCTGCGGTGTGCGAATAGAAAAGATTATTGCTGTGCTCCACTATGCCACGCAGCTTGTTCTCACTGTCCCGTAGCGCGTCTTCCGTCTTTGCTGTCTGTATCGTCTGAGCCGCAGTGTTGGCAAGATCCTCCAACAATGTATCCTCTGCAGGAGAAATGGGGTGTTTACTGAGAAGCGCGAGGACACCCGCTGGCCTGCCTCTTTCTGAAAGAAGCCGGTACCCCGCAAACGAAAGGAGTCCGAGCTTCTTGGCCCATTCGCAATTATGAACTCGGGGGTCATGTGTGACATCATTTGTCACAATCTTGGGCTCCTCACCGGAGGCGATGCGCCCGATTTTGTATGAGCCGAACGGAACCCGGCCATGGGTCTTGCTGTCAACCTGGCTGTAGCGCCCTGAACTTGCTACGAGATGAAGGCAACGCTCCCGAGCTTCACAAACGTGTGCCCCGTGCGTCACCTTTGCATGAAAGCAGCCAGTATCACATCGGTCCCCCGGTTTTGCGACCCAGATGCGGCAAAAGTCGGCATCAAAGATCTCGACTATCTCATCGGTGATCTGTTTGAGGCGTTCATGCAAGCCGCCGTGCGCGAGTAGCTCTCCTTTCAAACGACTCAGTCGCCCGATACGTTCCTCTGCTTGCTGGCGCCGGGTAATTTCTCTGGATACACTCTGAATCATCTCGTTAGTTACGTTCTTTAGGGATTCCAAGAGCTCCACTTGTGAGACACCGGATATTCGAGCCGTCAGATCCCCTTTTGAGACCCTGTGCAACGCATCGA
Source organism: Deltaproteobacteria bacterium (assembly GCA_050122775.1). Taxonomy (GTDB): domain Bacteria; phylum Desulfobacterota; class Desulfobacteria; order Desulfobacterales. The sequence goes on along the minus strand of JASFIH010000106.1, from coordinate 2,101 downwards.
AGTGCTCAGCGAGGCCTATGGCAAACTCATGAGATAACTCGACAATTTCTGCCAAGTCTTGGGCGGTCAAATTGACAATTTGCTTAAGCTTTGCAATCAAGTCGAGTTTCGAGTTTTCGGGTATTTTCACCTTGGGATCGCCGTGAGAGATCTTTCTCAATCCTTCAAAAACCTCAGACAGACCAAGCGCCAGCTCCATGCTGGTGCCTTCCAACTCCCTGTCTCGCTCGTCCACCATCCTCCTGAATTCTTGGAGTTGTCTGTTTACGACCTGGAGCGTATCTCCCATGGAGACGACATCCATATTGATTTTGAAGCACGGGCATTCAAGACACAGCTCTATCTTTTCTAAGAACTTGCCCTGAATCTCATTTCTACAGTGGGTTCCTGAAATGAGCCAGCATCGCAATTCCTTGGATTTGTAGACGGGGCATTCCGGCTCATTACACTTGAAATGTTCCCAGCATTTCACCATGTCGCTCATTCCACACATGCTCCTTTTCGCAGTACGGCCTCAGAGAGGAAAGGGCCCGGATCGTCCCGCCTCGGCCGACCACGTTCGCAGTGACCACTTACGAACCTAATTGAGAGGTCGGGGCATTTCTTTTCACGCCCATGTCTCCAACCTTTGTTTTCGCAGTGACTTGGCCCTTGGGGGATGCTTTTCCCCCTCCGCATTCCACCTTCGTTACACTTCGGTGGCTGCGGCTTCCCCCAAAGCTAAGTCCCGCGAAAACTGAACGTTTGCGTCAAGTCGTTCCAAGAAACTCCCCGCCCCTCAACTAATTAAAGCGTTTTGTTGCTGGCCTTGTGGTTGCGTGTATACTAGAATTGGATCTGGATCCTCTTTCTGTCTTCCCCTTCATCCTTCACGGACAGGAAGATCTTCCCCAGGCGCTCACACCAGGTGCGCACGTCTTTCACAAAGGTTGGGCAGTCTCCCAATACTTCCAGGACGTCACCCGGTTGCATGTCTGGGGCAATGACAGCAATCTTTAAAACAGGCTGGGGGCACTTGAGGCCATAAGTATCCAGAACTGTAGCTGACATAATGTCTCCTTCTTGCTTAAGTTAACATTCTGCTGCCTGCCATCGCGAGTTCCCATGATGTCAGCAGATCGCAGCTTCGCCGTTGCGCACTGCCCATGGGACCTCAATGTGGACGTTAGCAACTATTGTGCCATATCTTCGACAGTTGACGCCGGAAATTTTGCGACCTGTGTTCTCAAATGTGAGACCCGTACCCGGGTGACCCTGTCGAAGGTCGTCAGCGCAAATGATAAAATTTATCAGGGCGTGGCGAGAGATTGTAGAGAAGGAAGGCGGTTGTAGTGTGAAATTTTATGCTGGAACCAATGGCGCAGGTCTCATTGGATCACTCGTTGTGCGGTCGTACTTGTGGAGGGAGGGTGGATACAGTAAGTTTCTCGGCCCGCAGTTTTGAGGCCTTTTATGGCACTACCATAAGCCAGCCCCACGTAGGGCATCCGCATAAGGTGCGAGCTCGGAGAAGGGCAGGGCATCTATCTATGGTTGTTTACGGATAGGCAATCGCTTCTCCATAAACAAGCCTCTTCGTGACAAACATCAATCCTTTCGGTGCCGTAACACTCGATGTTTCTTTCTTCCCTCTGAATAGCCCGAATGGTGTCCATCTTATTCATCTTGTACGTCCCGATACCCATGTCCTTAGCAATGGTTCTAATCTCCTGAAACTTCATTTCGCCCTCCGTGATGTTGTGTCTTGCTTAACCGTGATGGGTTCAAAGGCCATACACTGCAGTGGAGCGTCCAATTTCCTGCTGCGCTATATATTGTCGTTGAAGGGAAAATTAACCACAACATACAGTATATGTCAAGGAAAAAACCTGACGCCGCATTTCTGACCGGGCTGCTTCCCGCAGGCCCCGCAGTTGATTCGGCAATCGCCAGGAAAGCTGTATGACCGGATGGACCGGACGATGCCCTCCATAGTAGTCCTCAAAAATATGTTCTGATTCGTCTGAGGGAGTACGCCTCCGCGCAACCCCTTGTTTTCCTTGACCTTGCGGAAAATTGCTCATTTCTGCATTGGAAACTTACGTTAGCCAAATCCTTTGCA
>JASFIH010000105.1:0-4730 GCA_050122775.1 Deltaproteobacteria bacterium | reverse complement strand
CTGCAAGGCTCTGCGGAAGCTTGGTTATGAGATTGTTCTGGTCAATTCCAATCCGGCGACAATCATGACCGATCCTGGCATGGCTGACGCCACCTACATTGAACCGCTCAACTTTGCGGCCATGAAGGAGATCGTCGAAAAGGAGCGGCCGGATGCCCTCCTGCCCAACCTGGGTGGTCAGTCGGGTCTGAACCTCTCGTCAGAGCTTTACCGTCAGGGGGTGCTGGATAAATATGGTGTTGAGATCATCGGTGTCCAGGCCGACGCCATCAAGCGGGGTGAGGACAGGAGCGCCTTCAAAGAGACGATGGAGAAGATCGGGTTAGACATGCCGAAGAGCGCCCTGGCCTATAGCGTGGAGGAGGCAGAAAAGATTGCTGACGAGCTTGGCTACCCGGTGGTGATTCGTCCTGCGTATACCATGGGCGGGACCGGCGGTGGCCACGTTTACAATGTGGAGGAGTTGCGTATCATTGCGAGCCGGGGCATCGGAGCAAGCCTTGTGGGTCAGATCCTTGTCGAGGAGTCGGTCCTGGGGTGGGAGGAGTTGGAGCTTGAAGTGGTGCGGGATGCCAAGAACCAAATGATCACCGTCTGTTTCATCGAGAATGTGGACGCCATGGGCGTTCATACAGGTGACTCCTATTGCACGGCTCCCATGCTTACGATTGATCCCGAGCTGCAGCAGCGTCTTCAAAAATGGTCCTATGACATCGTCGAAGCGATTCAGGTCATAGGTGGCACGAATATCCAGTTTGCGCACGATCCTAAGACTGGCCGGGTCGTGGTGATTGAAATCAACCCCAGGACTTCACGGTCTTCAGCCCTGGCCTCCAAGGCGACCGGTTTCCCGATTGCGCTTATCTCCTCCATGCTGGCAGGCGGCCTGACCCTGGACGAAATCCCGTACTGGAGAGAAGGCACGCTGGAGAAATACACACCCTGGGGTGATTATGTTGTGGTCAAGTTTGCTCGGTGGGCGTTCGAGAAGTTTGAGGGCGCAGAGGACAAACTGGGTACGCAAATGCGGGCGGTTGGTGAGGTCATGAGCATTGGCAAGAATTACAAGGAGGTTTTCCAGAAGGCGATCCGATCCCTGGAAAACGGTCGCTACGGGCTTGGTTTTGCCAAGGATTTCCACAGGAGGTCGTTGGATGAGCTGATGGAGCTTCTGGCCGAGCCGACAAGCGAGCGGCAATTCGTTATGTATGAGGCCCTGCGCAAGGGTGTCAGCGTGCAAGCGCTATATGACAAGACCCATATCAAGCCTTGGTTTATCGAACAGATGAAGGAGCTTGTGGCGCTTGAAGAGGAACTCCTGAGATACAAGGGTAACAGTCTTCCTGACGAACTGCTCACCCGGGCCAAAAAGGACGGATTCGCAGATCGCTACTTGTCACAGATCCTGGGGATCCCGGAAAGGGATATCAGAAGACAGCGGACCTCTTTGCAGGTCGTAGAAGGCTGGGAGCCCGTGCCTGTGAGCGGCGTAGAAAATGCGGCCTATTATTTTTCCACCTACAATGCGCCTGACAAGGTGGGTACAAGCGCCAGGCGCAAGATCATGGTCCTGGGCGGGGGGCCGAACCGGATTGGTCAGGGGATCGAGTTTGACTACTGTTGCGTTCACGCGGCCTTCGCGCTGCGCGACGAAGGCTTTGAGTCCATCATGGTCAACTGTAATCCCGAAACCGTCTCAACGGATTACGATACCTCAGACAAACTCTACTTCGAACCACTCACGGTAGAAGATGTATTGAGTATCTATCAGAAGGAAAAACCCGAGGGCGTCATTGTTCAGTTTGGCGGGCAGACCCCGTTGAATATTGCCAATGAATTGGCCGAAGCAGGTGTGAAGATCATTGGCACATCGCCCGAGACCATAGACCTTGCCGAAGACCGCGACCGGTTTCGGCACATGATGCGAAAGCTCGGCATACCCCAACCTGAATCAGGTATGGCGAGCACCCTGGACGAGGCCCTTAAGGTTGCCGAAAGTATCGGATATCCGCTTATGGTGAGGCCCTCCTACGTTCTTGGCGGGCGGGCCATGGAGGCCGTTCACGATGAAGAGATGCTCAAGCACTATTTGGCAGCGGCCGTGGACGTGTCTCCTCAGCGGCCTGTATTGATCGACAAGTTTCTGGAAAACGCTATTGAGGCAGAAGCCGACGCTATTGCGGACGGCACAGATGCCTTTGTGCCTGCTATCATGGAGCACATCGAGTTGGCGGGGGTGCATTCAGGGGACTCTGCGTGTGTGATTCCGCCCGTCAGCATTCCTGACGAGCATATTGACACCATTTACGGATATACCAGAAAAATCGCCATGGAACTCAACGTCGTAGGTTTGATGAATATCCAATATGCCATAGCCAATGATGTTGTCTATGTTCTTGAAGCCAACCCGCGCGCTTCTCGAACCGTACCGCTGGTGTCAAAGGTGTGCAACATCCAAATGGCTCGTATTGCAACTCAGCTGATGTTGGGCAAGAAACTCTCTGAACTCGACCTTAAGCCTAAATCCATCCCGCACTTTGGCGTGAAAGAGGCCGTCTTCCCATTCAACATGTTTCCGGAAGTAGACCCTCTCCTTGGGCCGGAGATGCGGTCAACAGGGGAGGTTCTGGGATTGGCCGACTCCTTTGGACTGGCTTTTTTCAAGGCCCAGGAAGCTGCACAACAGAACCTTCCTTCCGAGGGAACGGTGCTGATCACGGTGTCCCAGCAGGATCGAGAAGCTGTGCTGGGGGTTGCCAAACAGTTTGACAGCCTTGGCTTCAAGATCAAGGCTACGGAAGGGACCCATAAATTCCTGGCCGACCACGGTATTGCATCTGAGCATGTCCGCAAGATACACGAGGGCCGACCCAATATTGTTGACGGCATCAAGAACAAGGAGATTCAGCTCATCATCAATACCCCTACTGGGAAGCTGAGCAAACACGACGATTCCTATATTCGCAAGGCAGCTATCAAGTACAAGATTCCTTATATCACCACGACCGCTGCAGCGGTTGCAGCCGCCAAGGGGATTGCAGCATACCGGAAGGGTCACGGTCAGGTGAAGTCCCTTCAAGGCTACCATGCAGATATTCGGTAGGGTTTGTCGCGTGACAAAGGGATGAGACCGATGAAGTCACTCCGAGACAACTGTGGGGTGTTTGGTCTGTATTCAAAGGACCAATGTGTTCATGACATCTTTCAGGGGATCGATTTCCTACAGCACCGCGGGCAGGAGTACTGCGGAATTGCCACGTTCAACGGCACTATCCACCAGGTCACCCACTACGGCAAGGTCGCCAGTTCGTTCAAGAATGAAGAACTGGGATACTTAAAAGGGGCATGGGGCATAGGCCACGTCAGTCTCTGGGAACGACAGCCCGTGAGGTGGCAGTCTCAGTTGGGTGAGATTGCTTTGGCATTTAGCGGCAATGTCCTGAATGCCGATGAGCTGATGAAAGAGATGAAAAGGCGCGGTAAGGCGTTCTGTGATGGGTACAACGTTGAGGTCATGTCCAAGGTTATCATGGAAGAACAGGATGTGGTTGCAGGCATATCTGCTCTCGCAGAAAAGGTCAAAGGGGCCTACTCTCTCGTGGTGTTAACCGAGGCGGGTGTTTATGCTGCACGGGACATCTATGGATTTCGGCCACTGATCTTGGGACTGGGGCCTGGGGGGCATGCTGTTGCATCCGAGTCCCGCGCCCTTAGAAATCTGGAAATGGACGTTGTCCGAGACGTCCGTCCCGGGGAAGTCATCCTGATCAATGATAAAGGGTTTCAGACGCTTGCCCAACTTGAGTCCCCCCGCTGGGCTCATTGTGCCTTTGAATGGGCCTATACCGCGAGCCTCGATTCTATTATTGATGGCGTGCATGTGCAAGCAGCCCGGAACCGATTGGGTGGCAGCTTGGCGCAACGGGATATGGATGAGGGCGGTGTTGAGGCCGACATTGTGGCTGCAGTGCCTATGTCAGGTATTGGTCATGCCCTTGGGTATCATCAGAAGTCCAAGATCAGCTATCAGGAAGTCTTTCTGTACAACCGGTATGCTGACCGTAGTTACACCCAGTCGAATCAGCCTGCTCGGGAAAAAATGGCGAAACGGAAACTTTCTGTCTTGCGGCATGCCGTGCGGGGCCAGCGCATCATCCTGTGCGATGACTCGATCGTACGGGGCACCCAAATCCTTTATAAGGTTCGAGACCTAAAGGCAGCCGGCGCTCAGGAGGTGCACGTGCGCATAGCCTGCCCCCCCCTGATGTATCCCTGTGATTTCGGGGTGTCCACCCGCACCTATGAAGAGTTGGCAGCCAGACAGCACTTCAAGACAGGGAATATCACTTCTATGGATAGACTGAGGGATTTGGAGGCGTTCATCGCCAGCCAAATTGATGCAGATTCCGTCAAATACAATAGCCTCGACGCCTTTGTGTCCGCTTTGGGTATCCCTGGTCAAGAGCTGTGCCTGAAATGCTTTGATGGCATGGATCCTACCGCAAACCCATAAGCTGCCTCACAGCCCAGCGTAAGACTTCCCTACTCCTTGCCTCTTGACAGTCGAGCGACTGCTCTATATATGGAATTTTATGACAGAAATCGAGTCTTTTGAAAGGCATATCGAAGCGCTCACCCGGATCAGTCAAGCAATTACTTCCGACCGGTATATCGAGAACATCCTGCGCTTGGTGGTCACGGTGACAGCCGAGACCATGCGCTCGAAGATT
>JASFIH010000104.1:0-4752 GCA_050122775.1 Deltaproteobacteria bacterium | reverse complement strand
TCCGAGATTGGGTACACCGACCAGCGACCTGCCGAATATTTCAGCGTGGTCATGGCCGCTGCCATAAAGGAAGGGTATCGAGGGCCACTTTTTGTGCAGGGAGACCATTTTCAGGTGAACGCCAAGAAGTTTAAGGCTGATCCAGACGTTGAGGTTCTGGCTGTATCCGGGCTGATAGATGAGTCCATCCGGGCCGGCTTCTACAATATTGACATCGACACCTCAACCCTGGTGGACCTCAGTTTACCCACCGTAGATCAGCAGCAGCGCAACAATTACGAGGTCTGTGCCAAGCTGACAGCCTTCATTCGACAGCGGCAACCTGAGGGCATTACCATTTCCGTTGGTGGTGAGATCGGGGAAATCGGTGAAAAGAATAGCGATGAAACCGAACTGCGCGCTTTTATGGATGGCTATTACAGGAGTCTACCCCCCAAAATGACCGGAGCCTCCAAGATCAGTATCCAGACCGGCACCTCCCACGGGGGAGTCCCCCTTCCGGACGGAACCCTTGCCCAAGTAAAGATCGATTTCAATGTGATAAAGGAACTCTCGAGAGTAGCTCGCGAGGCTTACGCTATGGCCGGAGCAGTTCAGCATGGGGCCTCCACGCTGCCCGACGAGGCATTCAACCAGTTTGTGCAAAACGAGGCAGCAGAAGTGCACCTAGCTACCGGTTTTCAGAATATCGTTTATGACCACGAAATGTTTCCGGCTGAACTCCGGCAGCGCATCTATCAGCATCTCAAGACTGCTCACGCCAATGAACATAAAGAGGGCCAGACTGAAGAACAGTTCATATACAAAACGCGCAAGAAGGGCTTGGGCCCGTTCAAGGCAGACCTGTGGGGTTTGCCTGAAAAGGTGCGGGGTGCTATTCGCAATAGCCTGGAAGAAAAGTTCGGTTTTCTGTTTGACCAACTGAGTGTGGGCAATACCATAGAGTTGGCCAGACGCTATGCACCACACGCGAAAATACACAAGCGTCTGGAGGACTATGGTGTCACATCGCGTGACGCGGAGGACACCTCGGAATTGGCTGACTGATCGCAGAACTGATTTCATTGACCCAGACCACTTGTATCCTCCGGTTTTGTGTGTTACACGTACATGTCTTTTTGCCCGATAGGAGAGGGGCCCTCAGACTTTTCATGTGAAGGAATAAGAGAGTATGGCAAGAGTATGTGAAATATGTGGCAAGAAACCTATGGTCGGCAGCAATGTGAGCCACGCTCACAATGTCACGAAGCGACGCTTCTACCCCAATCTGCAGCAGGTTCGTGCTGTCCAGAATGGTCGCGTCAAACGGATCAAGGTGTGCACAAGGTGTCTACGCTCTGGGTTGGTGGTCAAGCCTGCCTGATGACAGGATACGCTTTTCTTGGGGTAGGGCAAAGCCCATGGCTTCCCCTGTCAGGCTGCCAGGCGGGTCACTTTCATGACGTTTTTGATATTTTTGACCGATTTGATGACTTTTTCCAAGTGGTTCGCGCCCGAGACGGAAATCGTAAAGTAGCAGTCCACCCGCTTGTCTGCCCGGGTCTTCACCCTGGCATCTAAGATATTGGCTTCAACCTCGCTTATCGCACCACTGATACTCGCCAGCAAGCCCATCCTGTCCTCACACAACACATGTATTTTCACGGGGTAGGTCTCTTGGGCGTCCGGGGTCCAGTCCAACTCGATCTGCCGCTCGGGGTCCATATTCAGGGCATGGGGGCAACTTGTACGGTGAGCCGTCACCCCCTGACCTCGTGTAATATACCCGATCACGGGATCGCCGGGCAGCGGGTTGCAGCATTTGCCGAAGCGGACCAAAATGTCATCCATCCCTTTCACGAGGATGCTCGGTTTTTCCTTTTTGAGACGAATTCGCTCCTTTATTCTGGTTACAAGGGTTTCTTTTTCATCTTCTACTTCCTCCTTGGGAAGCAGATGCCGGGCCACTTGCAGGGGGGTCACCTTCCCATATCCCACGCCTGCAATAAGGTCATCGGTGGTCTTGTAGCCAAGTTCGCGGACTGCTTTTTCAATTTCACCTGATTTCAGGTACTTGTTCAAGGTGACGTGATGTTTGCGCAACAGCTTGTCGCACATTTCACGTCCCAGCGCTATGCTCTGTTCCCGCTCCTTTGCCTTGATGTGCTGGCGCACGCGAGACCGAGCTTTTGCCGTCTTTACAAACTCCAGCCAGTCCTTACTCGGCTGATGATGGGGAGATGTGATCACCTCGACCCTCTGACCAGTTTTCAGCTTATATTTCAATGGTACGATGCGGCCATCTACTTTGGCACCGGCGCACTGGTGTCCCACCTCGGTGTGAATCGCATAAGCGAAGTCCACCGGCGTCGCTCCATTGGGTAGCGTCACAACATCACCCTGGGGTGTGAATACATATACCTCATCAGGGAAAAGCTCGATCTGAACGCTTTCCATGAATTCGTCGGGATCCTTGATGTTCTTCTGCTCCTCCACCAATTTCCTCAGCCAGGCGAAGCCGGGTCCCGTCTTTTCATCAAAATGCCCCTTTTCTTTGTACTGCCAGTGGGCCGCAATGCCGTCATTGGCCACTCGGTCCATCTCCTTCGTGCGGATCTGAATCTCCACACGCTCCCCAAATGGTCCTATCACCGTGGTGTGCAGCGACTGATACATATTCGGCTTGGGGATACCGATGAAATCCTTGAAGCGCGTGGGAATCGGCTTCCACATTGAATGGATGACACCAACGGCTTGATAACACTGCGGCACCGTATCGAGGATGATACGGAAGGCAAGAATGTCGTAAACTTCTTCAAAATCGATGTTCTGGTCTATCATCTTCTGATAGATGCCGTAGAGATGCTTGTGGCGTCCCTGGACGTCGCAAGCAAGACCAGCCTCCGACATCTTCGTCTTTATGATTTCTATGATGTTGTTGATGTACTCCTGTTGCTCTTCCCTCTTCTTTGTCACATGATTGGCAATGTCACGGTACTGGTGTGGCAGGAGGAACATGAATGCAATATCTTCCAGCTCGATCCGGATCCAGTGGATGCCCAGGCGACTGGCCAGGGGTGCATAGACGTCCAAGGTCTCCTGGGCTATTTTCAGTTGCTTTTCTTCTTTCTGGAACTGCAGTGTCCGCATGTTGTGCAACCGATCACATAGTCTGATCAGGATGACACGGATGTCATCGGCCATAGCCAGGATCATTTTTCGGATACTTTCAGCCTGGCGTGCCTCATAACTGCGAAACGGCAGGCCGCTCAGCTTTGTAACGCCCTCCACAATGCGCGCCACGGATGGTCCAAACAGCGCAGTCAAATCCTCCATGGTTGCCTTGGTGTCTTCCAGGGTATCGTGCAGGAGGCCAGCTGCTACGCTCACCGGGCCCAACTGGAGCTGCGTCAAAAGGCCGGCGACCTCCAGTGGGTGGGAAAGATAAGGTTCCCCGGAAAGCCGGACCTGGCCTTCGTGGACACGTGCTGAATAAACATAAGCCCTCTCAACGAGATCAAGGTCCGCCTCGGGACTGTAAGTGCTGAGACGGTCTATGATGTCGGTGATGCGAATCATATGCTAGATTGGTTCATGTTTGTGCTGTGCAGCCCGCGGAGCGCTGCCGTCAGACAGAACCAACGGGCAATGCAGTCGCTTCGGGGTTTATGACCTAGTATGCTTTAGCAAAAACTACGCGCTGCATGCTGCCATTGCCGCACGCAATACATCTTCCGACTTCCTCTTTGGCATCCATGGGGATGCAGCGGATCGTGACACCCAGGTTGCCCTTGATTTCTTCTTCACAACCTGCGTTCCCACACCAGTGGGCGAGGGCAAACCCTCCGTGAATCTCAGGTTTTTCCAAATTCTTGGGCGTAAAAAAAGCATAGAAGTCATCTCTGGAGTCTATCTGAAGAGAGTTCTCTTCTCTGAAGCGCAGCGCCCGGCCAAAGAGGTTACTCTGGATTTCGTCCAATATGGGAACAATGGTTTTGACAAACTGTTCTCGAGACATGGGTGCCTTGTCTCGTGCCCCTTTGTCTCTTCGACCCACGAATACCGCATTCCGGGCAATGTCTCGAGGACCTATCTCGACCCGAACCGGTATCCCTTTCTTGATCCAATCCCATCCTCTGCCGCCTCCAGTTTCTCTTTCATCAATTTCAACTTCGATTCTGCGTCCATGGTAATCCTGTTCCCTCAGCGCTTTGACCACTGAATCCGTATAAGCCATGACCCTGTCCCTGTCATCGGCTTTCTTGACAATGGGCATTACAGCCACATGAGAGGATGCAATCATGGGTGGAAGCACCAAGCCGTTATCATCGCCGTGTGCCATGATAATGGCTCCGATCAGGCGCGTGGAAACGCCCCATGACGTGGTCCAGGCATAAACCTCTTCTTCCTTAGGAGACTGGAACTTGATTTGAGAGGCTTTGGCGAAGTTCTGTCCCAGAAAATGGGATGTCCCTGCCTGAAGCGCCTTCTTGTCCTGCATCATGGCCTCAAGGGTGAAGGTATTGACAGCACCTGGAAATCTTTCAGAGGCTGTCTTTTCGCCTTTCACAACAGGCATGGCGAGATACTGGTGTGCCAGCCTCTCATAGACGTCGAGCATTTGGAGGGTTCTCTCCATGGCCTCCGACTCCGTTGCGTGGGCAGTGTGCCCTTCCTGCCACAGGAACTCGCTGGTTCTCAAAAAGATACGCGTCCTCATTTCCCACCTGACAACATTTGCCCACTGGTTAATGAGCAGGGGCAAATCCCGAT
>JASFIH010000103.1:0-4774 GCA_050122775.1 Deltaproteobacteria bacterium | reverse complement strand
CTACTGGGTACGGACCTGCAAGGAGCGTGGTACGCTGATCAAGGCTGGCTTAAAGGTGGGTCTTGTCAATATTCTTGTGGCAACAGGACTGCATATGTTCTCGGGATCCGGGCTGGAGTTGAAGCTGGTTTGGGACTGGACGTTTGGTTTAGCAGGGGGTGTCAGTTCCGGTATCTTGGCGACGGGGTTCGCACCCGTTGTAGAAATGATGTTTGGCTACAGCACCGATATCAAGCTTCTGGAGTTGGCCAACTTAGATCGCCCTATTCTCCGGAAGCTCATGCTCGAGGCCCCTGGGACTTATCACCACTCTGTGGTTGTCGGCAGCCTTGTTGAGGCAGCAGCCGACGCCGTTGGCGCCAACCCACTCTTGGCAAAGGCGAGCGGATACTACCACGACATCGGCAAGATCAAGAAACCCCTCTATTTTATCGAAAATCAAATTGGCTCTGAAAACAAACACGACAAGCTGGCACCATCTATGTCCAGCTTGATCCTCACTGCCCATGTAAAAGATGGCGTAGAGATAGCTAAGAACCACAAGCTTGGAAAGGCAATTATCCACATCATTCAGCAACACCACGGTACCAGTCTTATTGCTTATTTCTACGAGAAGGCCAGGCAACAAAAAGGTGAAAAGGCGGTCAAGATGGAGAATTTCCGGTACCCGGGTCCCAAGCCGCAGACAAAAGAAGCGGGCCTTGTCTTGCTTGCCGATGCCGTAGAGGCAGCGTCCAGATCTCTTGAGAATCCAACCCCGTCGCGTATCAAGGGACTCGTTCAGCGAATCATCAACAAGATGTTCCTGGATGGGCAGTTGGGGGAATGTGAACTGACCCTGAGAGACCTTCATGAAATTGCCAGGAGCTTCAACAAGATTTTACCCGGCATCCACCATCACCGAATCGAGTATCCGGATGGCGTTGCGAGAATCGATAACGGGGCAAAAAGATCAAATGGAGATTCTGATAGAAGACAGACAAAATCGGCACAAGATCGCCAAACACAAGATCAAGAAGAAGGCGGAGACAATCTTAGACGCCTTGGAATGTCCTGATGCGGAGTTATCGATTGTGATTGTGGATGATCCAGCCATATCTGAGCTCAACAAGACTTACTTGGGCCGAAGCGGGCCCACGAATGTTATAGCGTTTCCTATGCGAGAGGGCGCCTTCGGGCAAGTCAACCGTCATCTCTTGGGAGACGTGGTCATATCCCTCGACACGGCGGCGCGCGAGGCGCAAGATGCTTGCATATCTGTTCAGTCACGCTTTGATCAGCTCTTGGTGCATGGCATTCTGCACCTTTTTGGATTTGATCATGACAGGGGGCCAGAAGAGGCTCAGATAATGATAGGCAAAGAGGAGCAATTGCTCGGACTGTTGTAGCCTCGGCAGGAGATGCTACTCGCGTCTTTGCATTTTGTAGCGAAGATAAAATCAAGGAGTGTAATAGATGCCGGGTTTGGCAGTGAATGTGGATCATGTTGCCACGCTTAGGGAGGCAAGAAAGACCAATATCCCAGACCCAGTTACAGCTGCAGCCCTTGTGGAGCTGGCCGGTGCCGACGGAGTGGTCGTGCATTTGAGGGAAGACCGCCGGCATATCCAGGACAGGGACGTGCGACTTCTTCGAGAAACAGTCAAAACAAAGCTGATCCTGGAAATGGCTGCTACATCCAGAATGATTGCCACCGCCCTGGAAATCAAACCTGATCTGGTAACACTCGTGCCAGAAAAACGAGAAGAGTTGACTACAGAAGGTGGGCTCGACTTGCATGTTCACAAGGATATGGTGTCTGATGGAATGCAGAGCCTCCATGGCGGGGGGATTCCTGTGAGCATCTTTGTTGATGCCGATCTTGACCAGATCAAACTCGCCCACCGAATAGGCGCCGATTTTGTGGAGATTCACACGGGTACCTTTTGTGATGCGGACACGCACAAAGAACGCTCTGAAGCCTTTGAACGAATCGTGGACAGTGCAAAACTTGCCCACAAGCTGAAACTCGGGGTGAATGCTGGACACGGTTTGGGCTATGAGACAATCAAGGCCTTCAAGGGGCTATCGGAAATTGACGAATTCAGCATTGGTCACAGCATCATAGCCCGTGCGGTGCTGGTGGGCCTGGACAGAGCGGTTAGAGAAATGATTGCGTTGGTAAATGCACTGTAGACCGAATGCGGAACGCGGAACGTGGAATGCGAGGATGTTTTTGAGCCACCAGGCGGAATTAGAGCGCAACACCAAGCGCAAAGTATTGAGCCGCCGCATGCCATCAAAGAAGGTCCTGGAGGCTGATCGAGCCAATCTCTTCTTAACCCCGCACAGCTTACTTTAGGCACTTTAGCGCACTCTAGTGCACTTTAGGCATTTCTAAGCATGATCTTCGGTATCGGCATCGACCTGGTTGAAATCGCTCGTATCGAGAGACTCCTGGATCGGTGGGGAGATCGATTTCTGAAACGGGTTTTTACCCAAGCCGAGATCGAATTCTGTCAAGGCAAAGTCCATTCAGCCTCACGATTTGCCCTTCGTTTTGCGGCCAAAGAAGCTTTCTCAAAGGCCCTCGGATCCGGGTTCCGCAAGGGGCTCAACTTCCCGCATATTGAGGTCGTGCGCGGTCCCGACGGTCCTCCCCGTCTTATGTTGCACAGAAGGGCTGAAGAACTCTGCCAAAGCTACGGTATCAAAAATAGCTTCTTGAGTCTTGCGGACGACGGCGGCTATGCGGTTGCCGTGGTTGTGCTGGAGGCATGAATGTATCTGGTCACCGCGCAGCAGATGAAAGAGATGGACCGCCTGACCATTGAGTCCTTTGGGGTACCTGGCATCGTCTTAATGGAAAGCGCGGGGCGTGGTGCCGTAGACGCGTTGTATCGTGCTTTCCCGGACATTGCCCAGATGAGAGTTGGAATCGCCGCAGGACGCGGCAACAATGGTGGTGACGGTTTTGTCATCGCACGATATTTGGCCGGCGCCAATGTCCCTGTTGTCGTCTATCTGCTGTCAGAGAAGGACCGCGTTCGGGGAGACGCAGCCCTGAACCTGAAACTCCTCCACCAGATGCAAGTCCCGGTGTATGAAGTGCCGGACATGGCTGCTTTCAAGTCCCAGCGTGGCCAGATGAAAGAATGCGGCTTATGGGTGGATGCCATGCTCGGCACGGGTCTTACATCAGAAGTGCGCGGAATCCTCAAGGAGATGATTCAGTTTTTGAACGGACTTCAAAAACCCGTCATGGCCGTGGACATCCCTTCTGGCCTTGACTCGGACACGGGTCAACCGCGCGGTTGCTGCATCAAAGCTGATGTGACGGTCACCTTTGGATTCCCCAAAATTGGTCATGTGGTGTTACCTGGTGTGGAATATGTTGGCAAGCTTGAGGTGGTGGATATCGGGATCCCTCCTGGGGTGGTCAGGGAGGTCTCTCCCGATCATCATCTGCTTGTCCCGAACATGATGAAGGCCTGGTTTCAGGGCAGGCCGCTCGACAGCCACAAGGGCACCGCCGGCCATCTGCTGGTCATAGGGGGATCCCCTGGAAAGACCGGCGCGGCCGCCATGACAAGTGCGGCCGCCATGCGGGTAGGAGCAGGACTTGTTACCCTTGGCATACCAAAGAGTCTGAATCTGGCCATGGAGTCGCAGTTGACCGAAGTGATGACGATACCGCTGCCTGAAAACGCCGATCAGACTCTGGGGCTGTCTGCGTACAAGACAATCGTGGGTCTTCTGAAGGACAAGAAAGGATTGGCCATTGGACCCGGGCTTGGCACAGCCCAGTCAACCCAGAACCTGGTCAGGAAGGTCGTCCAAACCTCTCCTGTTCCGGTGGTCATTGACGCCGACGGTCTCAATGCCCTCGTTGACAATCTGGGAGTCCTAAAAGACGTGAACGTGCCGGTTGTGATGACACCGCATCCGGGTGAAATGGCACGACTGGTTGGGAAGACACCCTCACAGATCCAATACCACAGGATCAACGAGGCCCGTGAATTTGCCAGGACCCATGAGGTCCACTTGGTCTTGAAAGGGGCCAAGAGCATTGTTGCCCATCCAGACGGGACTGTTCTTATCAATCCGACAGGCAATCCAGGCATGGCTTCCGGCGGCATGGGTGACGTGCTTACCGGCCTCATCTCGGGGCTTATTGTTCAAGGCTTATCTGTACATGAAGCCATCGGCACGGGTGTCTATCTACACGGTTGTACAGCTGATTTCCTTGTAAAGGACAAAGGTCCGGTGGGGTTTCTGGCCTCGGATCTCATAGATGCCATTCCTGGGCAAATCAGCCAGTTGGAGAAACGGCTCCCTGATGGTCCCTCCTCAAGTGCATTTGTAAGAACCCTTTGAAAACGAAGGAGCACCATATCGTCTCCCGTTCCCCTGAAGAGACGTTCAGTTTAGGCACGTTTTTCGGGAAATACCTGACCAGCGGATCAGTCGTTGCCTTGACAGGCGAACTGGGAAGTGGAAAGACCTGCCTAACCGCAGGGATTGCCAAGGGTCTGGGTGTGCCTCAGGATTTCTATGTGACGAGTCCGAGTTTCGTGCTGGTGAACGAATATCCTGGACGAACGCAGCTCTTCCACGTGGATTTGTATCGCATTCAAGACCCTGTTGAACTTGAGGACATTGGTTTGCATGAAATGTTGGTGTCCAACGGTGTCACGGTGATTGAATGGGCGGAAAGGATGGGCCAGGACCTTCCCAAAGAACGCCTTGGTGTTGCCATCTCCGTTGTGGATGATCATACGCGAAACCTTCACCT
>JASFIH010000102.1:0-4775 GCA_050122775.1 Deltaproteobacteria bacterium | reverse complement strand
TTTTGCCCAGAATCTCCCCACCAAGTGGGCGCGGTTGTCACCCTTGCTGAGAAACGACACAGCAATAGCAGATAGGCTGCAGACAAGAGTAGCAAAAACGACCCAGACTGAAATCGCAGCTGTTCGCATCATGCTCTCAAGATGCCTTTGCGTGTCGTCGCCTGAGTGGCCATGTTTCAACGCCTCCCGGGTGGTCCTTTTCTCTAAGAGACGGGTGGGATAGAGGAGCTATGGAACAGATGACCTCCTCGCCTTCCTCTTGGACTTCCGCGTCCCGACGGCACTTCGTGCGCGAGGAACATACCGCTCGCGCCAAATCTTCAGGTAAGAATCTTCAGCTCTTGAAAAACCGTGTCCGCAAAACGTATAATGCTGTCCCTCTGTGCCTTGTTGGCATAGTGGATGCAATCACATCGCACCCGTTTTCGCGTGCGAATCAACAATTCAAACGACACGGCCGACGGCTGAAGTACAACCGCGAAATAGAATGGCTGGCACTCGACATGCGCAGCTTGTACCTTATCCATGAGGTCCTCATCCAAGGCAATCCAGTAGACACCTTCGATGCTTGAAGAACCAAAATGCTCATCCAAGTGCGCCTTTATCTTCTCATGATCCGCGTGGCGGAGTTCATCGATACGGTATTGTTTCACATACCCTTCCTGCTTCAACAAAGATCAAGCACCAAGGCCCCACAGACATTGGAGTCCCGCTCTCAAGGGGCCTAATAAATACAGTCCGTACTGCAATGCTTAATGTATTTTTTTAACATACATTTCGGTCACACAAAAGAAAAAATCCCGCAGCACCTTATGTACTGCGGGATTCCTCAGTCTTGCAGGTTCAATCCTATGATTATTTGTTATCTTTGACCTCCTCGAAATCAGCATCCACAACATCTTCATCCTTGGACGCCTCCGCGTGGGCCGAACCGCCACCAGCCTGCCCGCCTGCCTGTCGAGCCCCAGACGCCTTGGAGTACATGGCTTCTGCCAATTTGTGGGATGTCTGCATCAATTCCTCGCTCAGGCGCTTGATCTCATCCGTGTCGGTCCCTTCCATGGCTTTCTTTAGTCGCTCAATTGCTCCTTCGACGTTTGACTTGAGACTCGCATCGACTTTCTCACCCAGCTCTCGCATGGACTTCTCCGTTTGATAGATCAGGCTGTCAGCGTGATTCCGGGCATCAACCAGTGCCCTCTTCTTCTTGTCCTCTGCCGCGTGCATTTCGGCATCCTTAACCAGCTGCTGGATTTCCTCTTCTGAAAGGCCACTGGACGCCGTGATCTGTATCGATTGTTCCTTTCCCGTTCCCAGGTCTTTGGCCGAAACATGAACAATTCCATTTGCATCGATATCGAACGTGACCTCGATCTGAGGCATCCCTCGGGGCGCAGGAGGAATACCCACCAGCTCAAAACGGCCCAGCGTCTTGTTGTATTCAGCCATTTCGCGCTCACCCTGAAGCACATGAATCGAAACCGCAGGCTGATTATCAGCAGCCGTGGAGAATATCTGACTCTTCTTGGTCGGTATTGTCGTGTTCTTCTCAATCAACTTGGTGAACACACCCCCGAGTGTTTCAATCCCCAGAGAGAGCGGCGTCACATCCAGCAATAGCACGTCCTGAACATCACCTTTTAAGACCCCGGCCTGAATAGCAGCTCCGAGGGCCACCACCTCATCAGGATTCACGCCCTTGTGCGGCTCTTTGGCGAAGGTTTCCCTCACCTTCTGTTGAACGGCCGGCATCCGGGTCATGCCACCTACCAGGATGACCTGATTGATATCTGCCGGGCTCAGGCCTGCATCTTTTAAAGCTGTCTTGCAAGGCCCTACGACCTTTTCAATCAAGTCCTCCACCAGGCTTTCCAGCTTGGCCCTCGTCAGCTTCATGTTGAGGTGCTTCGGTCCACTGGCATCAGCCGTAATGAAGGGAAGGTTGATGTCAGTCTCCATAGAAGTCGAAAGCTCCATCTTTGCTTTCTCAGCGGCTTCCTTCAGGCGCTGAAGCGCCATCTTGTCATTCCGGATATCAATTCCCTGGTCCTTTCTAAACTCGTCAGCAATGTAGTCGATAACCCTCTGATCAAAGTCCTCGCCGCCCAAATGGGTATCTCCATGTGTCGCCTTCACCTCGAAGACCCCTTCGCCAATCTCCAAAATAGAGATGTCGAAGGTCCCGCCTCCCAGATCAAAGACCGCAATCTTTTCGTCTTTGCGCTTCTCAAGACCGTAGGCCAGGGAGGCTGCAGTGGGCTCATTAATAATCCTCAATACCTTCAGGCCGGCGATCCGACCCGCGTCCTTGGTCGCCTGGCGTTGGCTGTCGTCAAAATAGGCCGGAACTGTGATGACCGCCTCCGTAACCTTCTCGCCCAAATATTCCTCGGCCGTCTTCTTCATGCTCTGCAGGATATGCGATGATATCTCGGCCGGGCTGTAAGCCTTGCCCTGAATCTCCACCTGGGCGTCGCCATTGGGGGCCTGGGTAATGTTGTACGGACAAATCTCCTTGTCGCGCTGGACCTCTCGCGAGGCGTACTTTCGCCCGATAAGACGCTTGACCGCAAAAACCGTATTCTCCGGATTGGTTACGGCCTGTCGTTTAGCCACCTGCCCTACGAGCCGCTCTCCGCTGCTGCTCCAAGCCACCATGGAGGGTGTTGTACGCCCCCCTTCAGGGTTCGTAATCACCTTAGGGTCCTTTCCTTCCATGATTGCCACGCATGAGTTGGTCGTACCAAGATCGATTCCTATAACCTTACTCATTGCTTTCCTCCTTAAAACTTATCTTATTGTATTTTAATCTCAATTTTCTGGGCATCTTCCGAATTCTGTGACCTGACTTCTTGGTCAGATACTGGCCTCTTTGAAACCACGACCATGGCAGGCCGCAGAAGCCGGTCTCTTATCAAATACCCCTTCTGCAGTTCCTGCACGACCGTATTGTCAGAATGCGCTTCAGACTCCTCCTGCATGACGGCCTGGTGAAAATTCGGATCAAAGGGTCTATTTAGCGACTCCATGGGAACAACACCATAGTGTTCAAGGCAGTCCAAAAGCCCCTTGAGGGTCATCTGCACCCCCTCTTTTAAACCATTAAAGGCGTCTTCAGCCTCATTGTTCGGGGTTTCCACTGCCCTCTCCAGATTGTCCACGATCGGCAGGATCTCCTTTATCAACGACTCGTTTGCGAATTTTCTGAAATCATTCATCTCTCGTTCCATACGCTTCTTATAATTCTCGAACTCCGCTGTAACCCTCAGGAGTCGCTCCCGATTCTCTTCGGCCGCCGTCTGCGCAGCCTTAAGTTGATCTTCAAGGCCCTCCCCTTCTTTTTTCACCGCGTCTTTCTTTGTCTTCTTGGCAGCACCTTTCTTTGGATCTTCCCCTGCCGTGGCGGCTTCAGGCACGCTGACCTCACGATTCTCCTTGTGTTCGCTCAAGGGCGCCTCCTGACATCAACCTATTTTGGTATAATTTCAGATAGTTGTATCTGCTTTACTGCAGTTTGTTATCAAAATAAGAACCGCTTTGTTGTTTGTCAAGGGTCAATGGCTGAAATATTAATTGTTTTCGGCGATTTGCCTGATCATGCCGGGCCGCGTGGGGACTTTACCAGTCCTCCTCTAAGCCTTCATGCCCCCAGCAGGGGTGCAGAGCCTACCCTGCCAAGTCCCGCTCGATCGGAGCGTGTCCCGAATCCGGCGCAGAGTCTGTTGTTTGTTCAAGGTCCAGCTCGGGGCGATGAGGGCGGACGGATCAGGGTCTCCGGTCAGGCGCTGTATGACAACCCTAGGTGACAGACGCTCTAGAAAGGCTACGACCCACGCCACATAGGTCTCCTCCTCCAAGACCACCCACCCACCCGCCTGAAGGAGCTGTGCCAGCGGGGTTTCTTTCAGGATGTAGAGGCTGTGAATCTTGATTCCGTCTATGCCCAGATCAGACAGGGCTCTAGCCGTATCTAAGACGTCTGTTTTTGATTCACCGGGAAGCCCCAAGATGATGTGGGCACAAATGAGGATGTTGCGCCCCTGGGTCATCCGCACGGCTCGAACGAAGTCCTCGAAGTTATGTCCCCTATTGATCCTTTCGAGCGTTCGATTGTGAGAGGACTGCAGCCCGTATTCCAGCCAAACCATATGCGTGGCCGTGTATGCTTCAATGAGGTCAAGTTTTGCCTCATCAACGCAGTCCGGCCTCGTGCCAATCGCCAACCCTACGATCTCAGAATCTTCCAGGGCCTGATCGTATCGCTCGCGCAGGACATCACAGGACGCATATGTGTTTGTAAAGGCCTGAAAATAAGCTATAAACTTCTCAGCTCTGTAACGGGCTGCCAAAAGATGTTTGGCCTGCTGAACCTGTTTGTTTATGGATTCAGCCCTTCGGGCAGCGCCACTGCCAGAGCCCTTGCCATCGCAATAGATGCATCCCCCCGACGAGAGGGTTCCATCACGATTCGGGCAGGAAAAGCCGGCATCTATGGTGATCTTCTGCACCCTGCAGCCAAATCGCTTCCTGAGGTAGCTGCCAAAATCATTGTATGGTCTCTTGGGCATGGGATGACGCGATCTGTGGCCGTGGAATGGTCCATAGGCTCAATGCAAGGACTGCAATATTTTGCCTGTGTTTTCTATCAACCCGGGATGGAAAAAGACAGCATGATTTCACCAAATGACCCCAAATCACCATGTGCTGGGCCATCTCACGAGAGCTTGCACAACGTCTTTTCACTTATGTATATGAACCTTTTGACCCCCCATCGA
>JASFIH010000101.1:0-4782 GCA_050122775.1 Deltaproteobacteria bacterium | reverse complement strand
GCCCTGTGTGCGATAACGTGTCCTGATATTGCCATCGAGGTGTTCCATGGCTAAAGAGTTGATGCGCGGGAGCCATGTCATTGGAGAAGCGGCCACGCGAGCTGGATGTCGCTTTTACGCAGGCTACCCCATAACGCCTCAAAATGAGCTGCCCGAGTATATGTCTGAGCGCTTTGCCGGTCTCAAAGACCACACTTTCGTTCAGGCAGAAAGTGAGCTGGCAGCAATTAACATGGTCATGGGTGCCAGCATGACCGGAGTGCGGGCGATGACGTCATCTTCCAGCCCAGGCATCAGCCTGAAGCTGGAAGGAATCTCTTACATGGCCGGTATGGAA
Organism: Deltaproteobacteria bacterium; assembly: GCA_050122775.1. Taxonomy (GTDB): domain Bacteria; phylum Desulfobacterota; class Desulfobacteria; order Desulfobacterales. Next base: position 4,445 of record JASFIH010000101.1, on the reverse strand, counting down.
CTACCTGCCGTCATCGTAAACATCATGCGCGGCGGCCCCGGTCTGGGGAATATAGCTCCTTCGCAGCAGGACTATTTCCAGGCTACAAGAGGTGGAGGACACGGAGGTTATCGTACCATTGTGCTTGCCCCGCATTCGGGCCAGGAACTGGTCACTCTCACGATGAAGGCCTTTGATTTGGCCGACGCCTATCGCACACCGGTGATCCTGCTTGGCGATGGTCTCATGGGTCAGATGATGGAGCCTGTAAGCTTTCCAGATCCGATCGATCCAGCCGCATTACCCCGAAAGGACTGGATACTCAGCGGCAACAAGGGGCGAGCCAGCCGCCTCATTGCTTCATTGCACCTAGACCCCGTCGAAATGGAGCAGTTCAACTGGAAGCTGGCCAGGAAGTACGCATCCATATCTGAACGCGAGACCGAGCACGAGGGGTATCTTCTTGATGATGCTCTTTTTGCCGTGGTTGCCTTTGGAACAGCGGCCCGCATTGCCAAAGGTGCCGTAAACCGACTGAGGGAAGCCGGGTTGAGGGTGGGACTTTTTCGGCCTATAACGCTATGGCCCTTTCCGGAAAAGGCACTCCGCGCACTAACCCATGCTGTCAAGCATATCCTCGTGTTTGAGATGAACTTTGGCCAAATGTTGGAAGACGTGAAGATCAGCGTGGCCGAACAGGCCGCAGTTCACTTCCACGGTAGACCGGGCGGGGTAATCTCTACACCGCACGAGATTGAAAATGTCGTAAAAAAATTGATGTACCAACACAAACTCCGCGGATAGTGCCCGCTATGAAGAGCCTGTAGCCGACTTGGCACAGAACGCGTTTCCAGTCCATGAAGGAGCCGTATGGCAAAGCAAGTATTTAAGAAACCCCGGTCTCTCAAGGAAGCTGTTTTTCATTATTGTCCAGGGTGCGGCCACAGCATTATCTTTCGGCTGACGGCTGAAGTGATCGACGAACTCGGTATTCAGGACAGGACCGTTGGCGTCCCGCCTGCGGGATGCGCCGTACTGGCATACAACTACTACGATGTGGATATGGGAGAGGCACCTCATGGACGGGCCATTGCGGTGGCCACGGGGATAAAACGCGCGCGACCTGACCTCATTGTTTTCACTTATCAGGGAGACGGCGACATAGCTGCCATTGGCACGGCTGAGACGATCCACGCAGCCAACCGCGGGGAACGATTGACTGCCATTTTTGTAAACAACGGGGTGTACGGAATGACGGGGGGCCAGATGGCACCTACAACCCTGATCGGGCAAACCACAACAACCACTCCCGGGGGAAGAGCCCCTCTGAGGGATGGATATCCTCTCGACTTGAGTCAAATGCTGGCCGTAGCAGCAGGCAGCGTGTACGTTGAAAGGACAGCCGTCACATCCCCAAAGAACATCATCAAGACCAAGAAGGCCATCAAGAAGGCGTTTCAGGTCCAGATGAATGATCTGGGGTTTGCCTTGGTAGAGATATTGTCTCAGTGTCCCACCAACTGGAAACTCTCGCCTGTGGAATCGTGCAAACGCGTGGAGGAAGAGGTCATTAAGAGTTACCCCCTTGGGGTGATCAAGGATATGACAGACAAAGGTCACTGACGCGATGGCATCAAAGACGCAAAAGCCCCCGATGGTGAAAGCAAAGACCATATTCTCTGGCTTTGGTGGACAGGGGGTCCTGATGATGGGTTACGTGCTGGCCACTTCGGGCATGTATGAGGACAAGCATGTGACTTACCTTCCTTCTTACGGGGCAGAGGTGCGTGGTGGAACAGCCAACTGCACCGTCACCGTGAGCGATGAACCGATTGCCTCTCCGGTTGCGTCATTCCCGGACTACGCTGTTTTGATGAACACACCTTCGCTCATAAAGTTTGAGGGCGGCGTCAAGACAGGGGGCACTGTCTTCTTAAACAGTGACCTGGTGGATAAGCAGCCCAAACGTGGCGACATTCAAGTCGTGGCTATACCAGCCAACAGCATCGCTGATAGGATAGGAAATCCCCGGGGGGCAAATATGGTCATGATAGGTGCCTTTGTACAAAAGACTGGCCTGGTGTCCCTCAAGTCTGTCGTCAAGAGTGTAAAGAGCATCTTTGAGGCCAAGGGCGCAAAGGTGCACAAGATGAATACCTTAGCCCTTAACGAGGGCGCAGCTTTTGTGGGGTGATGCTGACACCCTGCGCCGAGGGGAATCGGGGCGATGGCGGTAAAGGAAATAGTCTTGGTAGTGAAAGACACGCCAGGTGAGCTCGCTCGCATTGTCGGCCATCTTTATGAAAACGATGTCCAGGTTTCAGCTTTCTGGGTGGGCAGTGCGCATGAGAAAGCCACCATTCGCATGGTTACCAGCGATCCGGAGACGGCCATGTCCGTGCTGACGGGCCTTGGTTGCAAACCCGGAACAAAGGATGTGATTTCCGTGCAGGTCCCGGATCACCCCGGGGGATTGAACACGATCCTGCAGTTGTTGCGTTCGGCTCGTATCAACATTCTCCATATTTATCCTTGCCTCGACACGCGAGATCCTACCCTCATCCTCGAGGTTGATAACACCAATAAAGCGGTGAAGGTGTTACAGGAAAACTGGATCAATCTGCACGATGACAGCGTTTACACTCTATAGAGACCCCTTTTTTGCGACAACACACGTTGCATGATATGAAAATCGAGTCATACCGCTTTGGCTACATTCAAATCGACGGAAAGGACTATCGCAACGACGTCAAGCTCATCGGCGAACGAGTGGTGCCTGAATGGTGGCGGTCCCAGGGTCACCTGGTCCAAGTGAGAGATGTGCAGGACCTTCTCAAGACGAACCCAGAGATTTGCATATTTGGAACTGGAGCTTACGGTTCTATGCGTGTATCAGAGGCAGCAAAGTCTGAGTTGCAGGACCGGGGAATCAAGGTTCTGATCGAAAAGACAGAGTCGGCATGTCACACTTACAATCGGCTGCTGCAGGACGGTAAGAAGATTGTAGCCGGCTTTCACTTGACGTGTTGAGCTACGGAATACTTTTCATCTTCCCGATTGCAAGGTCGTGAAGAGGAATGAGAATATCAGCCATCTCTTTGATCCTTTGCATACTGTCATAGGCCTCCATGACATTGATGTGTACGCCCGGAGCGATTGCAGGTCCGGTGACTGGAAAGTTTTTGTCGTTACAGCAGAGTCCGGTTATGATGGCTTTTCCTTTTGAGGTATTGATGGCCACCGACTGACCTCCAACCGTGTGCCCCGGCGTAAGGACCACATCAATCCCATCAAGGATGTTTGCATCCCCTTCTACTTCAATCACATCAACGTCGTCCAGCACATCTGGGTAATACCTATGGTCAATCGGGTGAGGGTTCCTAAAGAAGGCCATCTCCGCCCTTTGCACATACACTTTGGCGCGAGAGCATTTGTAATCATTCTCGCAGTGATCATTATGCAAATGGGTGTGTATGATCACATCCACGTCCTCAGGCCTGAGTCCAACAGTCGCAAGGGCATCCTCAAATTCAAGCACATCAAAGCCGTAGGTCTCCGCAAAGTCATCCGGTACGATAAACTGTTCAAGCCCGGTGTCAACAAGGATATTCTTATCGCCGCCTTTCAGATAAAAAACGTAGATGGGTATCCAGATTCGCTTCCCATAATCGCGGAGATAGGTCATGATTCCCTGGTCCGTTTCATTGGCCCCAACCACCAGGGGATGAATCGTGTATTCCTGCATGTTCGGCCTCCTATTGCACCACTCTGCAGTATCGTTTTCGGTTCAGGTACCTGGACGTTTCTCCGTTAGACCACTCGGGACATATTTATGACAATAAGCATGTAATGTCTCCGTAGAAGCAAGAATCAGGACTGTGCTGAGCATTGACCCACGCACGATCTACGAAAGGCCATGCTCTGGGATATGGTGTCGCAACCTGACAGCTCCAGTCTATGCCTGTTCCAAAATCTGTCTTATCCTCGCAGACAGCTCTTTCATAGTGAAGGGCTTCTGGATGAAACCGTTACAGCCACGTTTCATGATATCCGCCGCTTCACCATCAATACTGTATCCACTCAGAAGCAGGACTTTCACGTCGGGGTTGATTCCTTTTATCTTCTCATAAACTTCACCGCCACCCATCTGAGGCATAACAATGTCGAGAAGGACAATGTCTATCCTGTCCCGATTTTTTTTATAAACATCCAAAGCCTCCTTGCCGTCCCCGGACAGCAAGACGCGGTAGCCCAAGGCCTCCAACAACTCCTGACCGACCTCTCTGATAGCCTCTTCATCGTCTACCAAGAGGACTGTTTCAGAGCCTGCAACAAAACGGTCCGCGAGCATAGCCGATGCAAGGATCGTATTCTCAGAGGCCGGCAAGTAGATACTGAAGCAAGCGCCTTGCCCCTTGCTGGAAGTGACGTGGATGTATCCGCCGTGGGGGTTGTGGGTTGGTTTG
>JASFIH010000100.1:0-4830 GCA_050122775.1 Deltaproteobacteria bacterium | reverse complement strand
GGCGCGGTCGTACGGGAAAAGAACGTGGTTGGGATGGATGTGACAGAACTGCTGCCCAACCCGTCTAATAAGGCGCCAGATTTCTTGGCTGCCAAGCTTGTTTATCGGTCGCTAAGCATGATCTTTGCCAAAAAGAAGGGACGCCATGAAAAAGAGAGAGCTGTTAAGAAATCCGGTCGAGCACATTGACATCAGAGCGTTTGATGCCAGGCCTCTTATCAACGGTTTTCGATCCATGGCCTTTCAGGCGAGGAACCTGGCAAAGGCTGCCGACGTGTATGACACGATGTTGGCTGACCGCGACTGCACCATCGTGCTCACGCTTGCCGGTTCCCTTTTCAGTGCCGGCTTAAAGCATGCGGTGGTCGATATGATCGAGCACAATATGGTTGACGTCATCGTATCCACAGGGGCCATTATCGTGGATCAGGACTTCTTTGAGGCTCTGGGATTCAAACATTACATGGGTAGCCCTTTTGCTGACGACAGGGCCTTGCAGAAACTTGCCGTTGACCGGATCTATGATACGTATATTGACGAGGATGAGCTCAGAATCTGCGACATGACCATTGCCAACCTTGCTGAATCTTTGTCTCCGCGGCCATACTCCTCGAGAGAATTCATCCAACACATGGGGGCCTATTTGGACGAGGTCGGGCTGAAAACGGAAAAATCCGTGGTACACTCTGCCTACAAGAAAGGCCTGCCGATCTTCGTGCCGGCATTCTCGGATTGCTCGGCTGGTTTCGGATTGGTCTACCATCAGTGGAACAGAAGAAACGGCCATGTGACCATCGACTCCGTCCGTGACTTTCGGGAGCTGACAGAAATCAAGTTGAGCGTTAAAGACACGGGCATTATCGTGGTAGGAGGCGGCGTGCCGAAGAACTTCACCCAAGATGTGGTCGTCGCAACGGACATCGTGGGTGAACAAAAGCCAATCCACAAGTATGCGATTCAGTTAACGGTTGCTGACGAGCGTGACGGCGGTCTCTCTGGGTCAACGCTGAAAGAGGCATGTTCTTGGGGCAAGGTGGACCTTACGCATGAACAGATGGTCTTTGGCGAAGCCACGATCACACTGCCTCTGCTCGCAAGTGATGCCTTTCATCGAGGAACCTGGAAGAAAAGGAGACCTGGAAATCTTGCTGATATTTTTGAGAGGCAGGCCGTGCGATCTGAAACGCACTGTTTTGAGAAAGCCACGATAGCTTGACCGGGAACCCGTCAACCAGACGTCGCGCGGCGACACTTCGTGTTTGGAAGCAAGCCGGTCAGCGGCGACCATTGGAAGAGGCTGACAATGGGTTTGAGCATGAAAACAACCGAGGAATTGCTAAAGATTGCTATGGCAGGGGGCGGCTTTGTGTTGGACGGGGGAAGAAGAACCACTGAGGAATTGGTGCAGATTGCTACGGCTGCCAAGCGTTCCGGCGTAACTCTTGTGTTCAGAAACATGGCTGTCAGAAGGACTGAAAGCCTCGTTAGGATAGCCGCAGCCGGAAAGGGTCATGTGATATTTGAATAAGCATCCAAGAAGCAAAGTGAAGCCTTTCTGCATCGATCTATGTTTCCTCAGAAGCCGCTCTCAAATGTGCCAGAACTTCGTCAAGCACCTTGTCAAGCCTCATTGATCCCTCAAAGATGACTCTTGCATATTCCTTCTGCTTGTTTTCCGGATAGTCTCCGCTTGAGAGACGCCTCGAAAATCCTCCAATGGTAACCAGGGGGTTCCTTAATTCGTGCATCAACTTGAGGGCCACTTCATTTGCAAATTTCAATAATTCCATTCGCCTTTCTTCCTGACGCAGCCGGCTCTCACTTTCTCGCAACCCCAACTCGGCCTGTTTGCGCTCCTCCATCTCCCGTTTTAACACCTCATTGGCTCCCACCAACGCAACTGTTTGTTCCTTTACCCGTTGTTCCAGCTCATTCAGGGATTGTTGTAGTGATTCTTCCATGCGCTTGCGCTCGCTGATGTCCCTCATCATGGCGCAAACCATCTTTCGTCCTTTGAGGACATAAACACCGGATGAGATCTCCACAGGAAAAGTCGTCCCGTCTTTCTTCCTATGAAGACGCTGCACCGGCCCCGGAGACGGAACAGAAGGCTCACCCGACGCCACCTGCCGAATATGGGCGGCTGACTCGTCCGGCTGCGCGGAAAGTAGCGTGGCATTGCGGCCCAGCAATTCTTCCAGTTTGTACCCATAAAACTCCGTCGCCGCTGCGTTGGCATCCACGATCTCCATGGTGTCCGCATCGACCACAATAATTGCGTCAGATTCAGCAGAAAAGAGCAGTCGATAATTGGCCTCGCTTTCTCGAAGGGCCTCTTCTGCTTGCTTGCGTTCGGTAATGTCCCGTATGAGGCCATCGTAGAAGCGCAGGGTGCCCTGGCTGTCAGAGTTTGGCACGGCTGTATTCGAGACCCATCGCAAGGCACCGTCTTTTCGGATGATGCGATGTTCCAATGGTTTCACTTTCCTGCCTGCTATGACCTCATCAGCTTGGTCTTTCACTGCACTTCGGTCATCCTCATGTACCATGTTTATCCAGAGATATGGGTCATTCGCAAAATCCTCGGCACTATACCCCGTAACCGCCACACATGCAGGCCCGTGAACTGTTTCAACGGGACAACCGTCCTCTATACGCACGCTGTAGATATAGTCCGTAACTGCCATGGTCAGGCGTCGATACCGCTCTTCACTCTCGCGGACCGCCAATTCAGCCTGTTTGAGGTCATGGATATCTATGCCCATCTCATAGCGGACCATTCTCCCGTCTGGCCACCTTATTGCCTTGTCAATACACCGATACCATCGCCCATTAACCTTGTTTTGGAATTCCCATATATAGGAATTGCCCAAATTCTCCCCAAAAATGCGAGGATTAGTGCAGAACTCGCAGGGCGACTCCAACCCTTGAAACACGCGGTAACATTTTTTGCCAACAATGTCTGGTCCGAATATCGCCTCAGTGGCGGCATTTACGTATAGCAATTCGTGGCTTTCAGGGTCACAGATATAGATGGCTTCATCAATACTATCAAAGATCGAAATGAGTTCATCCCCTCGTGTATCCACGCTCTCCTCTGCCGACTTTTGCTTTAAAGCCTCTTTGTCTAGTTCCTCGTTTGTTGCGGTCATAGGAGAAGTCCCCTTTTTTACCTCAGGCATGGATAACAAGCCGAGCCGCCGGCAAACACCCTATTTTGTTACTCGCATTCGATGTATTTGAATCCGTCACAAGCGGGTTGGTCACATACTTGTCCAGTCTCGATCAGATAGGTCGGCGAACGTTGTCCTATGTCGGGGTCTATATCCCAGGACCTCGCCTTTGAAAATCCCTGTTTCTGACAAAACGCATCCGCCGCCCCTCTGCCGCAGTCCGTGGCCCACCGTCGACACCAATCGAGTCGGTAGCGCCCGATTCTTGGAAGCTGAAAGGTACGGGTGCCGACAGATTGCCGCTTCACACCAGAAACACAGCAATCGCTTTTCCGTGGTGGCGGAACATCGTATTTCAACCAGCAGCGGGGTCTGGGACCTTGGATTGTGTTGGGTTTCACATAAGTCCAGGCCTTACACTTCGGATCTGCGGCACATTCCTCCTCGCACAATTGAGGGTCAGCCTTTGGCAAGTCAAAATTCCTGTAGTCCAAACCCATACGATCTACGTTCCACTCCATGTCACCTCTTACGGTGGTGGGAGGTGGCGGTTGCTGCCGTCTCCGATCCGCATACTCCTCACCACACTGCCTAATGCGCTGCCTTTGAGAATCACAACCCCTAAAAGCCTCGCTCCATTCTCGCGAACCCGTCATTTCGGTCATTCCCATCCTCTTGGCTGTGACCTCCGCTACACATGCTGCGTAGGCACACCTCTCGTCGCAGCAGGGTCCCTTGCAGTCTTCTAGACAACTCTTGTACGTGTCAGAAAACACATCTGGCCGAACATTGGACGGAACCACTAAGACCAGCAAGAACGGGACAAGTACAAACAAAAAACACTGCACCCACTGCCATGCGAACCCCAATTTCCCTCGTGAATTCATGATGTCCTCCTTCAACAACAAAACCTACAACTGGTTTTGAAACCTTTCTTGGAGCCTCTCTTGCCCATTTTGTGAAGAAGTTCTTGGCAAGACGAAGCGTAAAAATTGTAACTGTTTAAGGGCCTTAGCCAGAGTTTTACAATTTTAGCGGAGCGCGCCTAGAACTTCTCAGAATGGACAAACCAGCGAAAAAAGAGGTTTTGAAACCGGTTCCAATCTTTAGGATCAGTCACTGGCCCAAAGCCCCGGTTTTGTTCGCAGCCATACGAGAGAGCTTTTGCACACTGGCCCAAGAGACCCAGGTGATCAGGATTGTGACAAGTGCCAGTATCCCTACCAGTAAAGCAATTTTTTCTCCGCCGGCTTTCGCCCACTCGACGTGGTCACCTGCATAATAACCTATCCCAACGAACAGCAGGACTTGAACTGCTACGGAAAAGCCGTCCACGATCAGGAATCGGAGCCACGAATAATGCGCGGCTCCCGCAGCCACGTATGCTACGGCTCGGACGCCGAAGGTAAAGCGGGATAGGAATAGCATCAACCCGCCCCAACAAGCAAATGTCATCTGGTACCTGTTGAATCGTTCTCCTCCCAGCAAGCGCTTTAAAAGACCCGTCACCGCAGCACGTGTGAAGAACCAGTAGGATAAGGCAAAAAGCAGGAGGTCTCCGAGAAGTATTGCCAGGTACCACAGACAGAGACTTTGGATTGGCGGGCTGATCTGTTTGAACACGATATATCCCCCGCCCAGAAGCACTGGGTTTTCT
>JASFIH010000099.1:0-4891 GCA_050122775.1 Deltaproteobacteria bacterium | reverse complement strand
TACGGTATCAATGTCATGCTCCGACAAACCCATCCTCGCCAAAACGTGTCTGGCGATCTGGGCTCCTTGGGCTTGATGGTCAGGTTCGGCTACAGCCTTGCCCGTATCATGCAAGAGTCCTGCCCAAAGCAGGAGGTCCGGCTTGTGTATTTCTCCGAAGAGACTGGTACAAAAGCCGTCCGACGATTCGGCCTCAGCATCTCGAATCGCTTTGAGCGCCTGGACAGTGCGCAGGCAATGTTTGTCCACCGGATGGACATGATACTCATCATATTGGATCAGATTCACTATTTCCTTCATCTCGGGGATGAACGCCACCAGGAGCCCCGTGTTGAGCATTTCATTCAACACGTTGAAATCTCCTGACGGTGCTACAAGAATCCGCTGAAATGATCTGATAGCCCCACCCGATCTTCTAAATCTCTCGTCCACCAGGTACTGAAACTCTTTGACCAGTCGGCTCGCTTCGATACTTAAAGGAAGCCCACGGGTCGCGCTTTGCTCAAATATCTTCATTAACAGATACGGCTTGGCCAGAATGGCCTCCGGGGATTCAAACTCCAGCGCACTGCGGAAAACCTCGATTCCCGCCGAGACCGTTCGTCGCTCCGCCTGTCTTCTTCCGATCTTTGTCTTGCTTCGTTCCACCTTGTTCAGAAACATCAGGTGCTGCCGTTTCAATGACTCCATCTGCCCATGCAGTGCCCCGAGGAACCCTTCAACGGCCTGATGTCCGTTGTGTGGTTTGAATCCGAGCAGGCTCGCAAGTTTCAGCTGATACTCAAAATAGAGCTGGTCGCATTTTCGTCCGGTCAGGTAGTGCAGCCAGTTTCTCACGCCCCTAATGAAGGACAGCGCCTCGGACAGCGTCTGAAACTCATCATGAGACAGATGACCCAGAAACTCCAGATCTCTTGGCTGGTTGACATGGTATTCGGTTCGGGCCACCCACAGCATGGTGTGATAATCCCTTAGGCCGCCCATACCTTCTTTTAGATTTGGCTCCAGGAGGTAGGTGGAATCACCAAACCGGGCGTGGCGTTCACGATTTCTGTGCAGTAGCCACTGTATGAGCGAACCCTTCTTCCTCCCGAGGACCTTGCTGTGAAGTTTTTGCATGAGCTCTGAGTAAAGGGAGGAAATCCCGCAGATAAACCTGGCATCGAGCAGTGACGTGAGGACTTCAAAGTCCTTTGAAGCCAAGACAACCGACTCTTTCAGGGTTCGGGTCGCGTAGCTCACATCAAGGCCGACATCCCACAGCGGGTAGAAGATCTCTTGCACAAGATCCGCTGCTTCGCGCGGGATTTTCTTGCCGAAAAGGAGGAGTGCATCTACATCCGAGTGGAGGCATTGTTCTGTTCTTCCGTAACCACCCAATGCAACAATCGCATAGGGATTCTTGTCCATGCGGATCAAGGGACCCACGGAGCTCCCAGCAAAGCTGTCGCGAAAGTAATCATCCAAGGCCTCCGCATGCCGCTCGAGGAAATGGGGTTCATCACCTTTCAGAAAACAGGCGACCAATGCCTCTTTCTTGGCTTTGAGAGCACGAATTGGGGATGGGAAGTCGTTCATGAAATCAAAAGAGGGGCGTGCGGCCTTCTCTGCCGAACTCCGTCAAAGCCTCCTGGGGGTGGTCAGGTCTCAAGAGCCAGCCCCTCGGTTTTCTATATCGCTTCCTTGCCTCTTTCCCCTGTCCTGATGCGAATCGCCTCATCCAGGGTGAAGACAAAAATCTTGCCGTCACCGATTGCCCCGGTCTTGGCTTTCTGCTCAATCACTTTCACCACTTTGGGCGCTACTTCTGTGTCAACCACAATCTCCAGCTTCATTTTGGGGACGAAATCTACCTCGTATTCCGCCCCCCGATAGACCTCTGTGTGGCCTCGCTGGCGGCCAAATCCCTTGACCTCTGAAATGGTCATCCCTCGCACACCGATTTCAGCAAGACCTTCTTTGACATCATCGATCTTAAAGGGTTTGATGATTGCTTCGATCTTTTTCATACGGTCTCCTCCAATGTCTGCCAACAACATGTTCCTTCTTGTGCGAATCTAATCTACAAGACCACTTGGGCGATCCTCACGATTACAGACTGTACGCTGTTTCACTGTGCTGCGTAATGTCCAGCCCTCTGAGCTCTTCCTCGTCAGAAACCCTCAAACCTATGGTCCAGTCAATAATCTTTAGAATGATGACGCTCATCACAAAGGCGAAGACCATTGTTACGACGACGGATAGAAACTGGACCCAAAGCTGTCCGGAATTTCCGAAGAACAGGCCGTTGGCCCCGTCCGGATTCACGCCTGTGCTCGCAAACAGTCCGGTGGCCAGTGCCCCCCATGTACCACCGAGTCCGTGGATGCCTACCACGTCCAGGGAATCGTCATATCCCAGCTTCGACTTGGCCAATACGCCCATGAAACAGATGACTCCTGCCAAGGCTCCAATGATCAAAGCAGACACAGGGCCCACGAAACCTGCCGCTGGCGTGATTGCCACAAGCCCTGCCACCGCACCACTAGCGGCCCCGAGGGTGGTGGGTTTTTCTCGATGGAACCATTCTGCAAACATCCAGGTCAACGCCGCGGCTGAAGCAGCTATATGCGTAGCCACGAAGGACCCTGCTGCCAGTCCGTTGCTGGCCAGTGCACTCCCGGCATTGAAACCAAACCATCCAAACCACAGGATGGCAGTCCCCGTAATCGTCATCGGAAGATTGTGGGGAATGAACTGCTCTTTCCCATATCCTCTGCGTTTGGACATCAAAAGAGCCGCAGCCAGAGCAGAAATGCCTGAGCTAATATGTACGACAGTTCCCCCCGCAAAATCGAGGGCACCCAGCTTCCCTATCCAGCCGTCCACACCCCAAACCCAGTGTGCCAAGGGACTATAAACAAAAGTGGACCAGAGCAAAACAAAAACCAAGAAAGCGCTAAATTTCATGCGTTCTGCAAAAGCCCCGGTGATCAGAGCTGGCGTGATGACGGCAAACATGGCCTGGAAGACCATAAACGCCACATGGGGAACTGTCGTGGCATAATCCGGACTCGGAGCGAGGCTCACGCCTTTCAGGCCAAACCACGCCAGGCTTCCGACAACGCCACCCACATCAGGGCCAAAGGCCAGGGAATAGCCCCACAGCACCCAGATCACGGTAACCAGACCGATAGCCACAAAGCTTTGCATGATGGTACCGAGAATGTTCTTGTGGCGGACCATACCACCATAAAACAGTGCCAGGCCCGGGGTCATGAACATCACCAGGGCTGAGCAAACCAGAATAAAGGCTGTGTCTCCTGTGTCAATCATATTAGATCCTCCTCAGACTGTGCTGATCTGGCCCCGGGTTGGAGCCTGTTGAGACTGGGGAAACAGCAACACGTGTGCCAAGCGCACAAAAAGAGGAAGGATGTAAAATATTCAGTAAGATAGGCCTGTGGACGGAAGCGAATGACGACGATCGGACACTACAATATTGTATTGTCTGTTGGCAATAACGACATAAATGTAGCTTTTGGCTGCCAATCCTTGAGGAATTATGAGGTGCGGAGCAAATCCCTTGCAGGCCTTGGGAATCCCCTCATCCCGCATTGGCCTGTTTGAGCGGGGCCCTCAGCCCCGCTCTTCGATTGGAACATAATCTCTCTTGAGCAACCCAACATAAATCTGTCGAGGGCGCTGCATCTTCCAGTGGGGCGCCTCCATGCTCTCCTTCCACTGGCTGATCCACCCGGGCAGGCGGCCGATGGCAAACATGACCGTGAACATGTCCAAAGGAATGCCAATGGCCCGGAGCAAAATACCGCTGTAAAAATCAATATTTGGATAGAGGTTGTGATCGATGAAGTACGGATCCTTCAAGGCAACCTCCTCCAACTTTTTGGCAATATCCAACAGGGGGTCGTCCTGGGTCACTTTGCCCAAGACTTTGTGACACGTCTCCTTCATGATCCGGCCCCTTGGATCAAAGGTCTTGTAAATGCGATGGCCAAAACCCATCAACCGAAATGGGTCGCTTCTATCCTTGGCCCGGGCCAGAAAGGGCTTCAGATCACCGCCAGCCTCATGAATCTCTCTAAGCATCTCCACGACGGCCTGGTTGGCGCCACCGTGCAAAGGTCCCCAAAGGGCAGATATGCCCGCTGAAATGGCTGCGTAAAGATTCACCTTTGCGCTTCCCACCAGTCGCACTGCCGCTGTGGAACAGTTCTGCTCGTGATCAGCGTGAAGGATCCAGAATACGTTCAGGGCCTTCACAATGTCTGGGTCAATCTCATAGCGCCGTACTGGCGAATCGAACATCATGTTCAAGAAATTCGCCGCATAAGGAAGCTCCTGCTTCGGGTAGATAATGGTATGGCCTCTAAGTATTTTGTAAGACAGCGCTGCCATGGTCCTTACCTTGGAAAGGAGCCTCGTGACAGTGATGTTGACTTCCTCTTCCTCCGATCTTTCGGGGATTTCCGGATAGAAGGCCCGTAGGGCGTTGACCATCGAAGAGAGAATCCCCATGGGGTGGGCCCATCTGGGAAAGTGCTCGAAAAAGCCCCGCATGTCCTCATGGACGAGGGAATGGTCGTTCAACAGGACAGAGAAGCGATTGAGTTGCTCCCGGGTGGGCAGTTCACCGTTGATCAACAGATATGCCGTCTCAATGAACCTGGAATGTTCTGCCAGTTGCTCCACAGGAATACCTCGGTAGCGAAGTATCCCTTTCTCGCCATCTACAAAGGTAATAGCACTCTGACAGTTGGCTGTATTGACGAAGCCCGGATCAAAGGTAATCAGGCCCGTCTCCTGACGCAACTTGGAAATATCAATGGCCCTTTCTCCCTCCGACCCAACCACAATCGGAAGTTCAAAGGTTTTGCCATCAATGACAAGC
>JASFIH010000098.1:0-4893 GCA_050122775.1 Deltaproteobacteria bacterium | reverse complement strand
CTCGGTATCTGCATCTAGAGACTCGGGAAGGACATTAAACCAGGTTGACAGGTTCATGCAGAGAATTGAAGAAAGCACGCTCCTTTATGAAATTAGCAAGGCGCTCAATGTAAGCCTGGATCTCAGAAAGTCGCTCTACCAGGTCCTTGAGATCCTGTCCAAATCCATGGACATGGTCCGGGGTACTGTGACTATTCTCAATCCGTTGCGCAACGAGATTCACATCGAAGTGGCCCACGGCCTTTCGAAAGCAGCCATAGACAGGGGGAAATACAAGTTGGGAGAGGGGGTTACAGGCCGTGTCATTCAGACAGGCAAGGCCCTCGTGGTGCCAAAGATCAGCGAAGAGCCTTTGTTCCTGGACCGGACCGCCACGAGGCGGGCCATTCATGATGGGGAGTACTCCTTCATCTGTGTGCCTGTCAAGAAGGGGAGCCAGGTCGTGGGGGCCCTTAGTGTAGATCGGCCCTTCGATGAGTCTTATTCATTGAAAGATGGAGAAAGGCTTCTTTCCATCATTGCTACGATGCTCGCTCAGCACGTCATAAATCTGGAAACCATCCAGCGTGAGAGGGAGTTGCTTAGGGAAGAGAACAGACGCCTGCAACAAGAGCTCTCGAACAAGTACCGCATTACCAACATTGTGGGAAACAGCAACAAGATGCGGGAGGTCTTTCAAATGATCTCCCAGGTTTGCAGGAGCAATGCCACTGTGCTGATTCGCGGGGAGAGTGGCACCGGCAAGGAGCTGGCTGCCAACGCAATTCACTACAACAGCCTCAGGTCAAGGAATCCCTTTGTCAAGGTTAACTGCTCAGCGCTGCCTTCCAATCTCATTGAGAGCGAACTTTTCGGGCACGAGAAAGGGGCATTCACCGGCGCGATCCGACAAAAACGGGGAAAATTCGAGCTTGCGAATAAAGGGACGATCTTTTTGGATGAAATCGGATCAGTTGGGATGGATGTGCAGGTCAAGCTCCTTCGGGTTCTCCAGGAAAAAGAATTCGAGAGGGTGGGCGGGCATGAGACGATCAAGACCGACGTCCGTATCATTGCAGCCACGAACAAGAACCTGGAGCAGGCCGTGGAAGACGGCGCCTTTCGCAGCGATCTGTATTATCGGCTCAACGTCTTTCCCATCTACATGCCTCCGTTGAGGGAACGCAAGACCGACATTCTCCTGTTGGCAGACCACTTCTTGGAGAGATATGCAAGGGAGAACCAAAAAGACATCCGCCGGTTTTCTACCCCAGCCATCGATATGCTCATGCAGTACCACTGGCCTGGCAATGTGCGGGAACTCGAAAACTGCATAGAGCGGGCCGTCCTCCTTTGTGAAGAGGGGGTCATTCACAGCTATCACTTGCCTCCGACTATTCAGACAGCAGAAGAGTCTGATACCGTGCTGGCAACCTCCCTGGAAGACGCCGTGGCGAACCTGGAGCGGGAGATGATCGTTGACGCCTTGAAAACAACGCGCGGTAATATGGCTAAAGCCGCGAACCTACTTGAGACTACGGAGCGCAAATTTGCCTACAAGGCCAAGCGATATGGGGTGGACTATCGACATTACCGATGAGTCCGGAGAGGCGTTTCATTGCGGCCGGTGTTCGATGATGGAGCATCTGGGGCTGAAATCCAGCTGGTTACATGGTCAAGGAGGGGGAAAACATGGGATATGCGACTGTTGAAGATGTCCTTAGGGTGGTTCGGGAAAAGAACGTCAGTTTCATCCAGCTCTGGTTCACTGATGTCCTAGGTATCCTGAAAAGCTTCGCCATTACACCATCTGAGCTGGAGGAGGGCCTGACTGAGGGCATGGGATTCGATGGTTCGTCTATTGAAGGCTTTGCCCGGATCGAAGAAAGCGACATGATTGCCAAGCCTGATCCATCAACCTTTCAATTTCTACCCTGGAGGGGCCAGGATAAGCCTGTAGCCAGGATGTTTTGTGATATTCTGCAGCCGGATGGCACTCCTTATGAAGGCGACCCCCGATATGTCTTCAAACGGGTCTTAAAAAGGGCGGCTGAGAAGGGCTACACTTTTTATCTTGGGCCGGAGTTGGAGTATTTCTACTTTGAAAGCAGTGACGCTCCCAAAATCCTTGATAGGGGTGGGTACTTCGACACACGGCCGTTGGATATGGGAAGCGATCTGAGAAGAGAGACGATCTTCGCCCTCCAGGACATAGGAATTCAGGTTGAATACAGCCACCATGAGGTGGCTCCCAGCCAGCATGAGATTGATATGCGGTATGACGAAGGCCTGAAGATGGCCGACAAGACCATGACGCTCCGGCTGGTGGTCAAGGAAATGGCCAGGCGAAGTGGGGTATATGCTACCTTCATGCCCAAGCCCCTTTTTGGTGAGAACGGCAGCGGCATGCACACACACCAGTCGCTCTTCCGCGGCGAGAGGAATGCTTTCTTCGATGCCAACGACCGTTACCATCTGTCTGCCGTGGGCAAATGCTACATAGCCGGGATCATGCATCATGCCCGTGAGATGGCGGCTATTACCAATCAGTGGGTAAACTCATACAAACGCCTTGTGCCAGGTTATGAGGCACCAGTTTACGTATCTTGGGCCAGGCGGAACCGCTCCACCATGGTTCGGGTACCCATGTACAAGCCGGGCAAAGAGCAGGCCACGCGCATGGAATTTCGTTCCCCTGATCCCGCATGCAATCCCTACCTTGCCTTTGCTGCTATGCTGGCTGCCGGGTTGAAAGGGATTGAAGAAAACTACGTCCTTCCCGACCCTGTCGAGGAAGACATCTACGAGATGCATGAAGCAGCCAGGGCAAAGGCCGGCATCGAGTCGCTGCCGGGGAACCTTTTTGAAGCGATAAAGGAAGTGGAAAAGAGTGCGCTGATTCGTGAGACTCTGGGTGATCACATCTTTAATAAATTTATAGAAAACAAGAAGATCGACTGGGATTGCTACCGCACGCACGTGAGCAGGTTTGAAATAGAGAAATATCTTCCGATCATGTAGGAGGGCACTCCAAGACTGCATTGTCGGTTGCAAGCGAAACTCATCATGTACCTCAAAAAGACGTCCGATTTCAGCCGCTGATTGAAGAGCAGGTGCGGGCGCATTCCCTCGGCATTCTGCGGAGAGCTTCAATTCCGGGAAGATCGTGAAGATAGCACTGGCTCAGATAAACCCCACCATCGGAGATTTCGAAAACAACACCAAGAAGATGCTGGACTTTGTGGCGAGGGCAAAAGGCCTCTCCTGTGACCTGATCGTCTTTTCCGAGCTGGTTGTCTCCGGGTATCCGCCGCGGGACCTTTTGGAGAGAAAAGACTTCGTTGACAGTAACCTCGAGCATCTGCACAGGCTTGTTCAATCCGTGACCGGGATCGGAGTCATTTGCGGCTTTGTGGACAGGAATCCCGACCAGGAGGGTAACCCCTTATTCAACTCGGCTGTTCTGTTTGACCAAGGCAAAATCCTCCACCAGGCTCACAAGAGGTTGCTTCCCGATTATGACGTCTTTGATGAAAAAAGGTATTTTGAGCCGGGCAGGGAATGCTCGTCGTATTCGTACAAAGGCAGGAATATCGGATTGACCGTGTGCGAGGACGTTTGGAACGACAAGGATTTCTTTTCAAAGCGGTTGTACCCGATGGACCCGGTGGCGTTGATGGTCAAGGACGGGGCGGACCTTATCCTCAATATATCAGCATCTCCGTACTATGCGGGAAAATGGCAATTCAGATGGGCCATGCTCGGCAGCGTTGCCAAGAAGCACGGCGTCCCTCTCCTTTATGTCAACCAAGTTGGCGGCAATGACAGCGTGCTCTTTGACGGCGTGAGTACGGCCTTCGATGCAACCGGCCGTGTACAAGCGCGTTGCGGGGACTTTGAGGAGGACATGGTCATTTATGACACCGATGCCCAGGAAAATGATCTTCACCCTGTCAGTGAAACCGACGCAGAGTCCATACTAAAGGCTCTCATTGTGGGCACAAGAGACTATGTGCACAAATGCGGATTTGCCAAAGCCGTGGTTGGGTTGAGTGGAGGCATTGATTCGGCTGTGACTGTTTGTATTGCATTGCGTGCTCTGGGGGCAGGGAATGTCACAGGCGTTTTTATGCCCTCGCAGTATACGTCCAATGCCAACTTTGAAGATACCCAGAAGCTTGCGCAGAATCTGGGCATTGAATTAATTCATGTGCCGGTGAGCGGCATATTCAAGAAGTTCCTAGAAGAGCTTTCCCCCGTCCTCAAAGATGTGACCACAGAAATCACGGGACAGAATATTCAGGCCCGCATCCGGGGGACCCTTCTTATGGCCTTTTCGAACAAGCTGGGATGCCTCCTGCTTTCTACGGGAAACAAATCCGAACTTGGCGTCGGTTATTGCACCCTGTACGGCGACATGAGTGGTGCGCTGGCCGTGATTTCGGATGTTCCCAAGATGATGGTGTATGAACTCGCCCGTCTCATCAATAAGGATGAAGAGGTCATACCAGATCGGATTCTTCAAAAACCCCCTTCGGCCGAACTCAAGCCGGATCAGGTGGACCAGGATGATCTGCCCCCTTATGACGTTCTGGACGGGATATTGACGGCATATATTGAAGAGAACAAGGCGCCGGATGAAATCATTGCCATGGGATTCGATCCCGGGGTCGTGGGGGAGACCGTTTTCTGGATTGATCGGAATGAGTACAAACGCCATCAGGCTCCCCCAGGGCTAAAGGTGACCAGCAAATCCTTTGGCTATGGAAGAAGGTATCCCATTGCCTGGAAATTCTGGAAATAATACGCCATGCTGCTTTCTCCTCTTAACGAAGAAGACCGTATCCTGAAGCACATACACATCACGTAACAGTACGTTTCGTTGAAAACATCTAGCCTTCCGTGTTCTTCCTG
>JASFIH010000097.1:0-4916 GCA_050122775.1 Deltaproteobacteria bacterium | reverse complement strand
GAATCTGGAAAGAGGAAATCACACGGTGGAGTTTCGTTATCTGCCAAAGGCATTCAGACACGGTGTCGTGGTTGGCGCAGGGGGAGTTATCGTGGTTGTGGCATTGCTGCTTCCAAGGAGACAACGTGACAGGACAGGCGCATCACAATGATAGAAATATAGGAACGGCGCAGGCTCACGTGTTGGGATTGCAGGATAGTTGCGCGCAATCTGGTCTTTTCAAATTTATGCCGAATAGTGCTGGAATCGTCGTGTTTTTCCTCTCCTTTCTTGTTTACCTCTCGACGGTCTGTCCCACCATTTACTTGGGGGACAGCGGCGAACTCACCGCAGCAGCATTCTCCTTGGGTATTCCCCATAACAGCGGCTATCCACTGTACGCTATCACAGGAAAACTCTTTTGCCTTGTCCCGGTGGGCTCTATCGGTTTCAGGGTAAATCTCATGTCCAGTCTGTTTGCGGCGCTCACGGTTTGGCTGGTTTATTCTCTGATTCTGAGAATCACATCCTCGAAGTTGTCCGCTTTTGCTGGAGCCCTCTTTCTGGCCTTTGTGCCCGTGCTATGGTCTCAAACGCTTATGGCAGAAGTTTATACCCTGCATGCGTTCTTTGTTGCGTTGCTTATAAGGCTTCTGTGGGCCTGGGATGCAAACAGGCAATTCTCGTGGCTGGCCCTATTTGTCTTCATGACCGGGCTCAGTTTTGGCAACCATATGCAGACTGTCATGTTGGCCCCAGCAGTCCTGTTCATCATTATCTCGGCAGACCACAAGGTGTTATTTCGCCCTGGCAACCTGTTTCTCCTGTCCGCGGTTTTTCTTATGGCGTTGTCTCTTTATGTCTACCTGCCTATTCGCACGGAGGCAGGAGCGGCAATTCACTGGGGCGATCCAAATACCCTGGATCGGTTCATTGCACACGTGGGTGCTAGCGCGCATCGTGAGAGCTATGTCTTCACTAAGGGACTGCTGGAATATGCACTTCGCCTCAAGGAAACCCTTGTGTTTGTGTGCAGTCAATTCGGCGTACTGATATTGCTGACGATTTGGGGTTGGCTCAAGATGCCGCGCACACGCTGGAAGATATTTTTCTTTGCCATTATTCTGTTTGATATTGTCTACACTGTATTTCTAAACATCATTGCTTTTGAAATTACCCCTTTCACCCTGCCCACATGTATTGTCCTAGCCATGCTTCTCGGAATTGGAACCGCCCACATCCTTGATCAGACAAACGCCTTCTTCCGCAGCAAAATCACCTGTGCGGGCCTCAGGACAGCTTTCTCCGTCATGCCGTTGATTCCTCTTTTCTTCAATTTTGGCCTTTGCGACCAAAGCCGCAATTATGCGGCCTATGAGCATGTACTCAACATCTTCAGAACAGTGGAGAACCAAGGCACGCTCTTATTGGACGGGGACAACAACATCTTTCCCGTCACCTTCGGACGTACAGTAGAGCGGATGCGGAGCGATGTCGTACTGTACGATCGCCTAAATCTCTTCTTCAAGATGCCCGGGGCACGTATTTCAACACCGGAAGGGAAAGGACAAGGTGAGCCGTATGACCGGCAGGCAGAAGAGCGGATCGTAGAAAATGCGAAAAGGGGCGTCTATTATGCTGTATTCAACCCCTATGCTCTTTCCACACCCCCTGAATTTGTCGTGCATCCGTGCGGCGTCATTTTCAGAGCGGTTCGCGACAGGGATATGCCTTCTGCGTGTGAGGGCCAACGTGTCTGGGCCTACTACGTCACAGAAAGTGTGTATGACGGCTTTCACAAGGACTTCATGAATCGGCACCTGTCTGCCCATTTTCATCTGGCTCTAGGAAAATATCTCTTTGTGGCTGGTCAACCCCAGTTAGGCCTGAAAGAGACCAAATGGGCATCCCAGATCGCCCATGACGACACGATGATCCATTCTGATATAGCCGTCTTTCTCATAGACCAGGGGCTGCTGGATGAGGCCCGGCCCGAATTGGAAAGGGCCATCATCTATAACGAGGACCTGAGCGGTGTTTATACCAACTGGGGATACTACTATTACAAGCTTCGAGACTACGACAACGCGGTGGCATCCTTTCGCAAAGCCCTCCAGCTCAATCCTGAAAAGTTTGACTACTACAATAATCTGGGTCAAGCCCTCTATCAGGCTGGCAGAAACGATGAGGCCGCCCATGCCTTTCAACAGTCTCTGGCCATCAGACGGCATCAACCCGCGGTGGTAAGGTTTTTGCAGGAGTCTGGTCTGAATCAAAGCTTTGGTCAATAAAGAATCCCATGGTCGTCGCAATAATGCATGAAGGGGTTAACACCCGCCGCGTGATTCTTATATGTCTGTTTCTCACTGTGGCTGTTGGGACCACGTTTTGGCAGGTGCAAGGCAACGGGTTTATCAACTTCGATGATGGCCCATATGTCACTGCAAACCCCCATGTCCAAAATGGCTTGTCCTGGGATGGCCTTGTCTGGGCTTTCACCACCACACATTTCAACTTCTGGCACCCCCTCACATGGCTGTCACACATGTTAGACTGCCAGCTCTATGGGTTGAATGCAGGCGGGCATCACTTTAGCAGCCTGCTGCTTCACATAGCAAACACGCTCTTGCTCTATGTGGTTCTCCAGGGGATGTCGGGCCGATTCTGGCAAAGCGCGTTTATAGCGGCACTCTTTGGGGTTCATCCCCTCCGCGTGGAGTCGGTTGCGTGGGTTGCTGAGCGAAAGGACGTCCTTAGCACCTTATTCTGGATGCTGACGATGGGGTTGTACCTACGTTATGCGAAACGCCCAGCGCCCCATCGGTATCTCCTGGTGGTCCTTTCATTCGTCCTTGGTCTTATGGCCAAGCCCATGCTCGTGACCCTGCCCTTTGTACTTCTCTTACTGGACTACTGGCCCCTTGGCCGCTTTCAGTCAGGAACAGCGACGAACCGGACGCAGGGGTTCACCAACCCTCTCCTTATACCATCAACGGTTGCTCGTCTGATATTCGAAAAACTTCCCTTGTTCATCATTGCAGCAATATCAAGTGCGGTCACCTATCTCACCCAATATCATGGCGAGGCGGTAAAGCCCCTAACAGTGTATCCTGCGGATGTTCGAATCGCCAATGCTCTGGTATCCTATGTGAAATACATGGGGAAAATGATCTGGCCTCAAAACCTTGGCATCTTCTATCCGCATCCGGGCAGCACGTTGCCCCTTTGGCAGGTCAACCTTTCTGGACTGTTACTTGTCGCCGTATCTATCCTGGTCATTCGTCAGGCAAGAAGTCGTCCATATCTTCCTGTAGGCTGGCTTTGGTACATTGGAACCCTTATCCCGGTCATTGGGCTCGTGCAGGCAGGCGACCAAGCCATGGCTGACCGGTTCACTTACGCCCCGTTGATAGGCCTGTTCATCATCGTGGCGTGGGGCCTTGCCGATGTCTTTGAAAGATTGCCTCGCCGTGGGATTGTCCTTGGCACGGCTAGTGCGGGCATCCTTGCAGTACTGATGCTGGGTTCTTGGATCCAAACACAACGTTGGAGAGACAGCATTACTCTTTTTGAGCATACGCTGCGCGTAACAGGCCCCAATGCCCTGGCGCACACCAATTTGGGAATTGCTTTGGCCGACGATGGAAGACTCCCCGAAGCCATTTTCCATTATTCCGAAGCGCTGGAAATCAAACCCCAATATGTGGGCGCACGCCTCAATTTAGGGAGCACTTTCTCCAGACAAGGAAGGCT
Organism: Deltaproteobacteria bacterium; assembly: GCA_050122775.1. GTDB lineage: Bacteria > Desulfobacterota > Desulfobacteria > Desulfobacterales. The sequence continues at coordinate 1,184 of JASFIH010000097.1, read as the reverse complement.
CAATGATGCGATTGCTCAATACCGGGAAGTGGTGCGGATCAAACCTGACTACGCCGATGCCCTATTCAATCTAGGAAATGCCCTGGCTCACCAGGGCAAGCTGGATGAGGCGATAGCCCACTATTCAGATGTTCTCCGGCTTAAGCCGGATGATGCTGAGGCACATAATAACATGGGAATTGCTCTGGCGGCGCGTGAAAAGACCGTTGACGCCATTGCCCATTTTCGCGAGGCGCTGCGGGTTCAGCCGGAGTTTCCCGAAGCACGCCACAACTTGGCAATTGCCTTGCAGAAGTGTGGCGAACCTGGGAGGACATCTCACTGACTATCTGTGAGATGGTTCGGGGCACATGATACAATTTTCACTTGTCCTACCCCTCTACAACGAGGCCTCCTGTCTTGAGAAGAGCTTTGAATGCGTCAAACGCTACCTCGGTAGCTTGAAAGGGGATCACGAAATCATCCTCGTCAATGATGGTAGCACCGACGAGACCCCCTCTATGGTAGAGGAAATAGTCCGAAAGGAGCCACAGTGTCGCTCTTTAAGCAGTCCGGTGAACAGGGGCAAAGGCAATGCCGTCAGACGTGGTGTGCTGAATGCCCTGGGCAAGTATGTTGTCTTTTCTGATGCAGACCTGGCCGTCCCAGTTCATTTCATCGGAAAGTGTTTTGAGCTGTTGCAAGCTGGAGCCCCGGTGGTCTTGTGCTCGAGGCACCTGCCCCGGTCATCCTTCAAGGTTCCGGAAGGAGCTTTGCGTAAGTTCCTGGGTGAAGTCTTTCGAAGATTTGCACAACTGAGCCTTGGTTTGAGAGTCTCGGACATTACATGTGGCCAAAAAGGTTTTGAGAGAAAGGCGGCCTTTGACATCTTTTCCCGTTCAAGGATTGATAGATGGGGCTATGATGCTGAAATCATATTCCTTGCGCAGAAGCTTGGCTATGCCGTTGAAGAAGTCCCTGTTGACTGGTATCACTCTTTTGATTCCAAGGTGCGCGTGGGGATAGATTCTCTTAGGACGTTCATTGAGATATGTCAGGTCCACTACTATTACCTGAGCAAACAGTATAGGTGTTGAACGGGCAGGTGCACGAAGAAGGGGGCACGATCCGCACACACGCGCTGGGGCCGTGCGCATGACGACCGTGCGCATGACGACCACACCTTCAATCTTGTCCTTTTTTTG
>JASFIH010000096.1:0-5006 GCA_050122775.1 Deltaproteobacteria bacterium | reverse complement strand
AATTCATCGCTGTCGTCAACCCAAAAACATGGAAGAAGGGCAGGGCTCCCAGCATGATTTCCGCTCCCTTGTCAAAGCGTGGAAACCATGACGCGACTTGCTGGACCTGTTTGCTCAGATTTTCGTGGGTCAGAATGGCGCCTTTGGAAACCCCTGTGGTTCCTCCCGTGTACTGGTACATGGCAACGTCGTCAAACACGATAGATACCTGTGGAGGCCTGGGCTCTGTGCTGGCCAAGAGTCCTTTCCATTTATACACATCCGGGGCTGGTTTCACCTTTGCAGCCAGTTTCTTCTTTTTGGCAATCAGGGGGAACAGGAGGTTCTTTGGAAAGGGGAGATAGTCTCCGATGGACGTGTATATGATCTTCTGAATACTGGTGCTGGGCCGAAGATCGATCATGCGGTTTCCGAGAAGATCCAGGGTGATCAAGAGCTTTGCTTCAGCGTCTTTGAACTGGTGCTGCAACTCTCGATCCGAGTAGAGTGGGTTGTTCATCACTGCTATCGCCCCAATCTTGAGGATGGCGTAATAGGCCACGACACATGGGATGATGTTCGGAAGGAGAATGGCTACACTGTCTCCTTTGCTGATTCCAAACCCAGCTAGCACCGTGGCAAACCTGTCGACCATTATCTTGAGCTCCTGATACGTGACTTTGTACCCCTGGAAAATAAGGGCGGCGTTGCCCGGAAACATGCGGGCGCTTCTGTCAAGGATATCTGGAAGGCATATTTCTTCATAGTCAACGTTTGCCGGAACGCCCTTCTCGTAAAACTCCAGCCAGGGTCTGTCCGCTTGGGTGGATGTTGCCGTCATGGTGCGCCTCCTTTGCAGCCTCTTTCAGTCTTCAAGTCAGACGCCTGCCTCAAAGATCAAAACGGATAAGCCTCTATCTCGATAATCCTGTCTGCAATCTGCCTTTTCAGGGTCACTGCGTCAACGGGTTGATAGCGAGCGAGCTTCTTCACACCTGCCAACTGCGTCCTGAGCATATCTCCTTGTTCCATATAGGCCAGTGTCTGCTTGGCCCACATTTCTATCTTGGGGATGATCTCGTCCACATAGGCCCTCACCGCAGCAACGTGGTACTGAGCCTTCTCTTCACCGCCTCTTGAAATCATTTTCTGGGCCCTCAAGAGGCCACTCTCCATAGCGAATATCTCTATCACGATATCGGCAATGTATGCCATCACCTCCTGTTCGTGCACGAGTTCCTCATGGAATTTCTGAGCTGCCACACCGGCGACCAACAGAGCAATCTTCTTGCTCATTTTTACCATGTGCGCCTGCTGGGCAAGGGGGGTGTCGGGAAGCTGCACAGACAGGGGGGAATATGACATGAGCTCTCCAGCGATGGCCTGGGCAGCTTGGAACAGGGCAAGACGACCTTTCAAGGCCCTACGCATGAGGGTGCCGGGTATCAGCAAGCGGTTGATCTCGTTGGTTCCTTCCCATATCCGGTGAATCCTTGCATCCCGGTAATATCGCTCTGCCGAATACTCGGCACAGTAACCGTATCCGCCTAGGATTTGAACGTATTCATCCACACAATAGTCGGTGCTCTCAGAACCATAGATTTTGGTGATGGAGCATTCCGGAGCGTACTCCCCGATTGCTTTGGCGTTCTCGGCACCATTCTTTTTGGCTGATTCGTCCAGGGTAGCCAACTTATCATCGAAGACGCCTGCCAGACGATACATCATACTCTCGCTCATGTAGGTTCGAATGGCCATGTTCGCTAACTTGGCCTTGATCATGCCGAAAGAACTGATGGGGGCCTTAAACTGAATCCGGCCATTGGCGTATTTCACGGCTTCCTTCACACACTCCTTGCATCCGCCCACTGTGGCTGCGCCGAGTTTCCAGCGGCCCAGATTCAGAACATTAAAGGCGATCTTGTGTCCTTGCCCGACTTGAAACAGCACGTTTTCTACAGGTACTTGAGCATCTTCCAGGATCAGGGCACATGTGGATGAACCATGCATGCCCATCTTCTTTTCTTCAGGCCCTAAGGAGACACCGGGAAAATCCCGCTCTACGATAAAGCCGGAGAAATGTTCGCCGTCCACCTTTGCATATACAATGAAGCTACTGGCCCACCCACCGTTGGTAACGAACATCTTCAATCCGTTGAGGATGTAGTATTTTCCGTCCTCAGAAAGTACAGCCTTTGTTCGGGCATTCAAGGCGTCAGAGCCAGCGTCCGGCTCAGTGAGGCAATAGGCGCCGCACCATTCGCCTGAGGCCAATTTGGGCAGATATTTCTTCTTCTGATCCTCATTGCCAAAATACACGATGGGCAGACTTCCAATCCCTGTATGGGCTCCGTACACCGGAGCAAACGAGCCGGTTGGCCCGGTGGCTTCGGTCACAACTGTGGTGCTAACTTTATCTAAACCAAGGCCTCCGTACTCCTCCGGGATGTCCGTGGCAATAAGTCCGAGCTCTCCTGCCTTAGCCAAAAGACCGAGAATCACTTCGGGATCTCTTGTTTCAATCTTGTCTTGGTTAGGCACAATTTCTCTGTGTACAAAATCCCTGGCCGTTTCATAGATCATTCGGTGTTCTTCGGTGAAATCCTCAGGAGTAAACACTTGCTCGGGGGTCGCATCCGAGATCAGAAATTCCCCTCCGGCATAGATCTTCTTTTCAGTCATTTCTTCACTCCCTTTCAAAGAGACCCGCCGCACCCATTCCAAAACCAATGCACATAGAGACCAATCCCCATCGGAGCTTTCTCTCCTGCATTTCATGGATGAGCTGGGTCGTTAGCTTTGCACCCGTGCAACCCAGCGGGTGGCCCAGCGCAATGGCCCCGCCATTCACGTTGGTGATGTCTTGGTTGAGTCCCAACTCTCTGATACAATAGATGGCCTGGGCGGCAAAAGCCTCGTTCAGCTCAATCAACTGAATCTGGTCGAGACTCATCCCGGCAAGCGCCAGTACCTTGGGTATGGCAACCGTCGGGCCCACACCCATGTATTCCGGTTCGCAGCCCTCCACCACGTAATATCGAAACGTGGCCATAGGCTTCAACCCAAGTTCTCTGGCCTTTTCTTTGGACATAACGAGCACCCCTGCTGCGCCATCGCTCATTTGAGAAGAATTGCCAGCAGTCACTGTTCCGTTGGGCTTGAAGGCGGACCGAAGGTTTGCGATGCTTTCTTTGGTTGTACCGGGCCGCACCCCTTCGTCAGTATCAAAAATAACCTCTTCAAACGCAAAGTGCCCATTGGGTAGTTGCACTTGCTGCTTGACCGCTAATGGAACAATCTGACCCTTAAAGCGACCAGCCCGGATTGCGGCCTCAGCTTTTTGCTGACTTCTCGCCCCAAATTCATCCTGTTCCTCCCGGCTGATATGATACCGTTCAGCCACGTTTTCGGCAGTGAGGCCCATGCCGGTGAGTGCGCCCGGCCTGGTATCCACCAGCGCAGGGTTGGGATACATGGTGTTTCCCCCCATGGGGATCTGGCTCATGCTTTCCACACCGGCTGCAACCACAACATCGGCGAATCCGCACATAATCTTCTCAGCAGCAATGGCAATGGCCTGAAGGCCTGAAGCGCAAAACCTGTTGACCGTCATTCCCGGAACGCGATCTGGCCAGCCCATTGACATGACAAGCACTCTGCCCAAATTGAGACCCTGTGTGGACTCCGGAAAACTACATCCAACGATGACATCATCGATGAGCATGGGGTCAAGCCCTGACGCCCTGTTGAGCAGATCACCCAGCACTGCGCATCCCATCTGCTCCGGGCGTGTGTCTTTCAGCGCGCCGCGCGGGGCCTTTCCAACTGCTGTCCTGCAGGCGGCAACAATCACCGCTTCTCTCATATCATCATCCTTTCTCTTGACCCTACGGCTGAAAACCAGCCCTCTCTAATTCCTGAGCGGTTTGCCAGTTGTCAACATATGCTGCATCCTGGCATGGGTTTTGGGTTCGCCGCACAGGCTCAAGAAAGCCTCGCGTTCCAAATCCAACAGGTATTGCTCGCTTACCAGTGTGTCTGCATGCACATTCCCGCCACATAGCACGTAGCCCACTTTGCTTGACACGGTGACATCGTGTTGTGTGATGTAGCCTGCCTGGTGCATAGACCAAAGCCCAAATTTTATCATGGCAAAGGCATTCTCACCAGCTACGCGGATGTCATCCCGCGGCCTGGGAGGGACATAACCCTCGATATTCATGGCATGCACTGTCTTCTTTGCGTCTTCTATAAGGTAATCCCGATGGACCGTCATTTTATCAGTACGCCTCAAGTATCCGAGCTTCACTGCTTCGGGACCAGAGGTAGACACCTTGCCCATGGCTATGGTCTCAAAGGCCCGTGCAATAAAGGGCATCAATTCGATCTGTTTCTGGTAGAGGCCCCCCTTTTGTACCTCAAAGAGGTTTTCTGTGTTTCGGATGAGCATTTCCTTGATTCCTCCGCCAGCCGGGATCAAGCCGACGCCTGCCTCAACCAGGCCCATATATGTCTCTGCAGCATAGCGCACACGATCCGAGGCCAGGCAAATCTCACAGCCTCCCCCCAAGGCCATGCCTGCTGGAGCGGCCACAACAGGTCTGTCGAGATATTTAAGCTTCATGAACGCATCCTGAAATCTCTTCACCATCCAGTTTAGGTCGTCCCACTCTTCTTCCTGGGCCGTGAATAGCACCAGGGGTAGATTCGCCCCAACCGAGAAATTCTCGGCATGATTAGCAATCACCAAACCTTCAAACTCGCTGCTCACGATTTCTGCCGCCTGGATGACCATGTTGATGATGTCATCGCCCATGGCATTCATCTTGGTATGAAATTCCAGGCATGCTACCCCGTCGCCCATGTCGATGAGGGTCGCACCGGTATTACCCGCCACTTTCTTCTCGCGTTCCTTGAGTGAAGGCAACAGAATAATCCCTGGCTTGACAGAGACTTCTTTGTAGTCTTTAGAAACAACGTCATAGTAGTAGACCACACCCGCTTCTCTCTTGTAGAAAGAGGAGTTT
>JASFIH010000095.1:0-5010 GCA_050122775.1 Deltaproteobacteria bacterium | reverse complement strand
TCAGGGACTACGGCAGGGTTGACGTGAGAATTGACCGTGGCGGAAAGGTTCATGTCCTTGAGGTTAATGCGAATCCATGTCTTAGCCCGGATGCTGGATTTGCGGCAGCAGCTCAAAAGGCCGGAATGTCATATTCCAAGATGGTGGATCGGATGCTGTTTTTCATGGCCGAAAGGTCAAGAATAGATGGTTATCAGGCCTGTCGAGCTTCAGGATAGAGACAAGATTCGCAAACTCATCGAGCGCAGGGGCACCTTCAACAAGAAAGAGGTTCAGGTGGCCATCGAGGTGGTTGATGAAGCACTGCGTCATCCGGGAAAAGGCGACTATTATGTGCTCTGTGCCGTTGACAGTCCAGATGCAATAGCTGGATATATCTGTTTTGGCCCCATACCGATGACCGATGACTGTTACGATCTTTACTGGATTGTGGTAGATAAGGATTTTTCGGGAAAAGGTGTTGGCGGAAGGCTTCTTCAATCTATGGAAGAATTTCTCATTGGGCAGAAGGCCAGACGGATCTATGTGGATACCGAATCCGGCCCTGCCTATGATGCTGCCAGGTCTTTTTACAAAAAGAGCGGTTTCCGGGTGGCGTGCGTGCTGGATGACTTTTATCGGAAAGGTGCCGACAAGGTCATCTTCATGAAGGAGGTATAACGTTTGTTCTTCACCGAGCCAAGAAGGGATGCCCTGGAAAGGGTATACGAGGCCATTGATCAAGCATTTCCCGAACACGTGGAAAGATGCCGAGCCTTTCTCAGACAGAAAAGCATCTCAGCCACTGGGGAGGGCATCCGCGAGACCGCCGAACAGGTGAGGGGCTTTATTGAAAAGCTCGGTGGAGAGGTAACCCTCTGGGGAAACCCGTCCTTTCCGATTGTCTTCGGCCGTCTGAATGGAAACTCTCAAAAAACGCTAATCGTCTACGGCATGTATGATGTCCAGCCGGCAGAGGAAGACAAGTGGTTGAGCCCGCCATTTGCAGCCGAGGTGCATAACCTCCCAGGCTTGGGAGAGTGTGTGATTGCAAGGGGTGCTGTCAATTCCAAAGGTGCTCTTTGCGGGCTTTTCAATGTGCTGGGTACGCTCAAGGCGACGGATGGCATTCCGGTCAATCTCATTTTCACCATAGAAGGCGAAGAGGAGATCGGCAGCCCGCAGTTTGAGGCCTTTATTCGCGCCCATCAGGGAGAACTGAAGGGAGAAGGGGTGGTTGACTTCGATTTCTCCCAGGATTCAAGAGGCAAGGTTACCATGCACCTGGGACTCAAGGGCATCGTATACATGGATGTGATTTGTCGTGGAGGCACCAAGGGCGGGCCAGTCGATACCGCCCTGCATGGTTCATCGAGTGCGTGGATTGCCTCTCCAGTCTGGCGACTGATTCAGGCCTTATCATCGTTGACGGACGACAAAGAGAGTATTGAAATTCCTACATTTTATGAGAATGTCGCTCCGTTGAGCCCACATGACCTCAGGCTCCTGAAGAAGTTGGAAAATACGTTTGATGCAAAGGCATTTCTAAAAGAGATGAAGAGCCTCTGTTTTAAATATGACAGGCACGGCATTGATTTGCTTAGAAAGGGGCTGTATTCACCTATCATAAACATCAATGGATTTTATGCAGGCTACACAGGCCCGGGGACAAAAACGGTGCTCCCCAGGAAGGCCACGGCCAAGATAGATGTGCGATTCGGTCCTAATATGGAGCCTGAAGAGGTTGTGGAGAAGTTCAAAAAGTACTTTGCGGACCAGGGCTTTGAGGACATCGAGATAAGGGTCAGAGATAGCTATACCTGGTCGAAGACAGAGATTTCAGAAGACATTGTGCAGCGGATGTTGCAGGCGTATCGTCATCATGGCATTGAGCCGGAGATTTGGCCGATGGCTACTTGGGCTGCTCCTTACTTTGTTTTCTCGAGAATACTTGAACTGCCTGTTGTCTCGGGTGGGCTGGGGCATGGCGGAAGGCAACACGCAGCCAACGAGTACATGACCGTACAAGGGTTAGCGGACTTTGAGAAGTTTGTGGCTACCTTCCTCTATCTTGCAGGCGATGGTGCTGCATCATTTCAGGCAGAAGAGTTTCAACAAGAACAGATCACGTTCAACGCGGCAGACCCCAAGAACATGAAATCCGCAGGAAGCGGTTCCAGAAAGACTTAAGTCTAGAACAATCCACGCCATAGGTCACCTTCAAAGTGAGACGCAGATGAAAGACAAGATCATCACTTGCATTCAATGCGGGACCGAGTTTGTTATTACGGCAGCCGAACAGATCCGACTTGCTGCCCGAGGCTTTGACAGACCAAGACGCTGTCCGGAATGTCGAAAGAAAAAGGAGAAAGGGCTTCAAGCGAATCCCCGCCCAAAAGACAAACGCAACAAGAAACGGGGCTGGCAAAGGGGAGATGAAGAGTTCTTTGTGGGCTAACCCCAACGGTCATGCTTGGCAAAGAAGTAATCATGCCACACAACTATCCTCTGCTGAGTCAAGTTCAGCGTGCTATCCGCACATTTGACAAGCCGAATGTCATTATAGAGGGACACACGGATAGCACTGTGAATCGACGCATCGGCGTTATCGTTAAACTGCAAGCCTCGGCAGGCCAATAAGTCTGTGAAAGAGGTGGCAGGGCACAATGACCCTGCCGCCTCTCCCAATGTCCACACGCGATGCGGCTTGTTTGTCGTCCACAAGAGCGCAGGACGCAGATTCCCCCCTGTATTGCCCTTGAAATACCCCTCAGTTGTGGTAAGGGATCTTATGAACTTGCAGCAGCTACCTGCGCAAGAGGTACAGGGACCTCTATTGCTTGCTGCAGGTTTCCGGTACATAGGCAAAGGAGGGGAGTGAACCATGGGTTATGACACAGCGCTAAGGGCTTACAGTTCAAAAAGGATTGAGGAAATTGAAAAGGCCGATATTCTCGTGGGCATCCCTTGCTACAACAACCAGAGCACCATCGACCAAGTGATCCAGATGGTGACCCACGGGCTTCACAAGCACTACAAAGATTTGCGATCTGTCATCATGGTCGCTGATGGCGGGTCCACCGATGATACCCGGGAGGTGGCCAAGGAGTTTCAGATCAAGCCATGGCAGGAGAAGCTCGTTTCCATTTACAGGGGGCCTGCTGGAAAGGGCTCTGCCTTTCGTTCCATCTTTGAGGCAGCAGAACGTCTCGGCGTGAAGGTGTGCATGGTCGTTGATTCAGATCTACGTTCCATTACAAGTGATTGGGTGAAGTATCTTCTGGAGCCCATATTGGAGAAGAACTATCAATACGTTTCGCCCATATACACGCGCTATAAGTATGATGGAACGATCACCAACAACATTGTTTATAACCTGACCCGTGTTCTTTACGGCCTGCGAATCCGCCAGCCCATTGGCGGAGACTTTGCTTTTGTGGGTGACTTGGCATCGCATTACATTGACCAGGATGTGTGGGAGACCGACGTGGCCCGCTACGGCATTGATATTTGGATGACCACCACCGCCATTACCAACAACCTCAGAATCTGTCAGTCTAACCTGGGCGTTAAGATCCATGACGCCAAGGACCCCGCTGAGTCCCTTGGGCCTATGTTTCGCCAGGTTGTCCACACACTCTTTGTCCTGATGGAGCAGTTTGAAACTGAGTGGAAGTCAGTGAAAGGGAGTCGCAGCGTGCCCATGTTCGGGCTTCAAGAATTCTTGGAGCCGGAGCCTATCCAGGTTGATCTCGGGCGTCTGGTCACTGAGTATAAAGCTGGTTTTCGTCAGTTCAAGGGTCTATATAAGAGCATATTCTGCCCTGAGTGTTATGCAGAACTCAAGAAGTGTGCCGGCAAAGCCAAGACCAAGTTCATCATGCCCGTAAAAACCTGGGCCATGGCCCTTTATGAGACGGCAGCTACGTTCCATACTTGGACCCTCAACCGAACACAGCTGGTAAACCTGATCACGCCGCTCTATCTGGGTCGTGTTGCTTCTTTCATCAACCAGACAAAAAGAATGACTTCAGCTGAGGCCGAAAAAGTGGTGGAGGAGCAGGCCCAGGTCTTTGAAGACCATAAGGACTACTTGATTCGAGTCTGGGATGAAAAGGCCAAGGAGAAGGTCTGAACCAAAGGAGATGGCAGATGTCCAATTTTGCTCAGAAACATACCAAGATCACAACTTTTTACCTGCTTGCGAAATCCAATCCGCACTTGAAATCCGAACTCCGTCACCACTCCAAATGGAAAAAAGCAGTACTTGTTGTGCCGCTTCTGGCATCTGAGTACACGGATATGGAAAACCGACCCGTCTTTGAAAATATCCTCAAACAGCTCCGGTCTGCTTCTTACCTCTCCCGCATCATTCTCGGGCTGGATCAGGCCGACAAAGCAGATGTCCGGGAGCTGGGTCGCCTCCTTGATCGTTACGAATTGAGAAACTGCCTCATCCAGCACAATGACGGTCCTGGCTTCTCCGCCATTTACGACAAGTTGTCACAGGCCGGGTTCAACCTTGATGTCCGAGGGAAAGGGAGAAATATATTCCTATCCTTTGGCATTGCGATCGCCCTCGGAGCCCGAAGTGTAGGCCTCCTTGATGCCGATATCCGTACCTTCCACCGACAGCATCTGGACCGCCTCTTCTATCCAGTTCAGGTGCTGAATTATCAGTTTTCCAAGGCCTTCTATGCCCGGCTGAAAGACGGACAGATGTATGGTCGCGTGAAAAGGCTGTTGCTTGACCCTTTGCTTATTGCCCTTAAACGAAAGTTCACGGATACCAAAGAGGAAAAGATCCTACGGCTGGTCGATTTTCTCCTGAATTTTAACTATCAGCTCTCAGGAGAAGTCGTGTTTGATACGAGCCTTCTGAAGCGCATGCATTTTGCCATGAACTGGGGGGTGGAGATCTTCACCCTCATAGAGGTCTTTCGCAAAGCAACGAACGTTGCTCAAGTCGAAATATCCGATGGCCCCTTTGATCACAAACATCAAGCCGTATCAAAATCAGACAGGGAAAAG
>JASFIH010000094.1:0-5011 GCA_050122775.1 Deltaproteobacteria bacterium | reverse complement strand
ATTCCCACGCATCCAGCGCGGCGCATTAGCTTGGCAAGTTCCGGTGAAAAGGGGGCCGGCGAACAGTAAGCATACCAGTAAAGCCGGTTCCCAAGACCCCTGCGGATAATCTCCCTGCACACCGCAAGGGCATGTTCCTGGGGTAAATTGAATTCGCTGTCGCAGGTATGGATATGATCAATGCCTTGCGCAAGAAGGCTTTCTATCTCATCAACCACCGCCTTCGGTGGTCTGATGCGTATTTTATTGCCCTTTGCTATGGGGTCCGCGCAGTAGACACACTGACCGCTGCATCCGCGCTTTGTTTCAATGCCAGCCTGTCCACCTTCGCGAAAATAGCGGGGGTTATCCACCCAGGCCCGGCTCATGTGGGGAAGGTTCGTCAAAGGCGGTGTGTAGGGAGGATTCCTGTGCCACCCGTCATGATCGCGCCAAATCAGGTTGGCGATGTCGTGCCATTCTTCTTTTCGCTCGATTCTGTCAACAAGCTGCACGAGACTGAAGTCTCCATCTCCCCACAGGCCTGCGTCAGCCCTGGAGTGTTCCAGGACTTCCCGGGGCATGACTGAGAAACCAACACCTCCCAGCACGATCAGTGCATCGGTGTTCTTACGGATTGATTCTATGATCTCAGAAAATTCACCAAGAAATGACGCACGACTGGTGTAAGCACAGTCGTCTGTGTTCCGCAAAGTCGTTCCTATGAGGTCGAAGGACGTTTCGGAGAGGAAACGCGTAATGGCAGCATCGCAATCGTGCTCCCAACAAAGGTCAAGAACCTTTACTTGATGACCCGCCGCACTCAGCGCCTCAGCCACATATTCAAGACCAATGGGGGCTATTGGCGGCTTGATTCTGTTTGTGTTGATCAAAGCTACAATCATGATCAATAGTGAAGCTTGCAGGGGCAATATGCACAGCAGACCATATACCAAATACATCTAATATACAAAGCAGGTCACGTCCTCCGTTTTTCTTTTTTGTGTACCGACCATTCCACTTCCTGTTGGTCCACGAAAAGTGGCAGGATATTAAAGGCAGAACACTCGTACCGATGGTTATCTTGGTAGGCAGCTTCAAGGGGGTCGAACGGATGGTACAACAGTTCTCAAAGATATGTTACTCAGGCCAATCGGAACATATCTTTGAGAGCTGCTACAGAATTTCCAGCTCCATAAGATCCTCTGCAAGCACAAGCGGCCCTTGGTATGTCTTTCTGCACTCCTTGGCCACATCCACCTCATCACACTCAGGGTAAAAATGCGTGAGCACCAGCTTCTTCACATCTGCTTGGGCTGCTATCCTGCCGGCTAACGATGGCGTCAGGTGTCCAGGCACCTTCATGTCATCCGGAAGCGCTGATTCACAAATCAACACATCTGCACCCTTGGCAAGCTCGACAAGATTTTCGGAGACATCCGTGTCCCCTGAATAGACAACGGACCTGCCACTCGGTTCTGTGATGCGGTAGGCTATGCTCATTTCTGTGTGGTCCACGGGGGCGCTGTCTACGTCGAACAGGCCACAGTCAAGGTGGTCTCGGCCTGTTGAGTCAAGTTCGGAAATTTTGAGCAGGCCTGGCGCCAGTTCGATCCATTCCCCGTAGACAGATATGAGACTTTCGTAAAAGTCTGCGAATCCCTTCGCAGCCACGATGGTAAAAGGTTTTCGTCGATCATAGGTCCGGTGATATTTAGTGGAAAACAACAAAGGTACAAGTTCGCCCGTGTGGTCTGGATGAAGGTGGCTGTAAAAGATGTAAGAGAGCTGGTTGATGGTAACGCCAACTTCCAGTAGCCGTCGCATCGTCCCGACTCCGGAATCAAACAGAAGCAAGCTTTTAGCTGTTCTTATGAGCACCGAACAACTGCTACGCCTCAAAGACGGGACACAGGTTCCTGAGCCGAGTATCGTTATTTGCATGGTCTATGTTAGCTCGCGTTGGTGCGCATAAGTTTGTCCCCGTTAACCTGGCGGAGCTACCTCTGCTCTGGCCGGGTTTTGGGGCCACATGGTTACGGCTTCTCTGTCAGCTGTCGGGCGATGCCGATAACCCGGTATACCGCTGCACCCGCCAAATAGGCAATATCCTCGGTGGAGAGATATGAAGGGATGGAGTGATCAAAATAGAGGTTTGCTTCCGGCGGAAACTCCTCGTCACCCTTCCACAAAGACAGGACAACCGGCACACGTGGGAGCGCAGAAATCTTCAACGCTATGTCCCCGGGAGATGGCATTACCTGGCCGATCACCTGGGCAACTTGTCGTAGAAGGGAAGGCTCTTTTCCAAAGCATTTCTTGAGCGGGGCAATTGCCCGTTTCACAAAAGCCGCATAATAAAAAGAGCCCGAAGGCACCTCTCGGAAAGTGATCCATGAATCCTCAACTGGCATGCCGCTGGCCGTAATCAAATAATGGAGGAGAAGCACCTGATCAGGGACTTTGAGAGGAATCGGTGTGTCATCAAAGGCAACCCCATTGCTGCGCGCGGTGAGGGTGTACACATTGCCAAGGTATGGAATTCGCACCTGTTTCACCCCAGGCGCAGCCAACTCCAGAAAGAGCCCGGCGTTTGCACAACACTGGTCTACGTCCAGCGTCGATAAGGCCTGCAACGCCAATGCCCTTGCTGTTTCATAATCTTGTTTTGTCGGCATTTCTGCTTAACCCGTCCAGAAGCCTGTCGGAGAATCCCCGTTGAGGAGGCTATTGGAAAATGTTCAGATGCAAGGCATCCGAAGTTCTGAGGAATGAGGCGTACTTTGCGGTACGCCGCAGGTGAGCGTTTTCTAATAGCCTCTAAAAAAATTATGGCATAGAGCACACATTTAGTAAAGCGCAGGAGGGCATCCAAGTGTCTGGTCAGGTACGTGGCCGGCAGCCCAGTAAGGTTCTTCTTGCCGAGTGGATAGAGGTTGATGAAACATCCATATTGTGGGAAGAGGGGACCCAAAACGTCGAACGAATGCAAAGTCTCTCGTACGAAGTTGCAAGGGCAGTTCGACTGCCACACCAACAAGTTTCGTGGCAGAGCCACGCTTGTGAATCAAACCTGCAGGAGCAGACACTTATTGATGAAAGGGGCATGAAAAGGTCATGAAAACATTCCTTAGGGGTATTGCAGACATCGTTGGTCTTGTTGTCGGCCCATTCTTTACAGCGTACTACCTTTTTGACTTTAGCCATGGACCAGCAGGGCCGGGTCCCTTCTATTACTACTATCGGCACAACACGCGACTTGGAATAGGCCTTGGGGTTGCACTAATATGCCTGGGTCTTCTCATGAGGCAGTGGGGCAAGCACACGCCGGGAAAGTCTGCACAAGATCGCCGAAGCATCGGAACACAATCCCCTCTGTGATGTTAGTCGGGTCGCGCTTAATCGGGGAAGGCAATGAAGGCTCGCAGGCGCGAGCGCTAAACGGGCTTGAAATGACTCCACCCTATTACAAAAAAAAGATTGTATACGTCGAAATATCCTGCTATATCTACATAACGCCATAAGTTTAGCAGGGTTAATTTATGGATATAACTGCATTCAATCTCTCAAATCCCTGGCGAGCAGGCCGGCGCTTGGATGTGCCCAGCATCCAGAGGGCTGTCACCGCTGAATTAGTAAATTGGCTCGATGAGCCTGAGATCATGATTCTCTCCGGTGCCCGGCAAGTCGGGAAAACCAGTATCCTTTATCAACTGATCGATTTGCTAATCCAAACTGGCCGTGTTGGACCGGACAGCATTTATTACTTCAATCTTGACCTTTCGGGAATCTCGGAGTTTCTGGAAGATCAGGGAAGTTTTCTCCGTTTTCTGGATGCAAGAAAAGAACGCCCCATCTTTGTCTTCATTGATGAAGTTCAACGCCTTCCTGATCCGGGCATATTCATCAAGGGACTTCAGGATCTACGTCTTCCTTTAAAATTTATT
This sequence comes from Deltaproteobacteria bacterium, assembly GCA_050122775.1. Classification (GTDB taxonomy): domain Bacteria; phylum Desulfobacterota; class Desulfobacteria; order Desulfobacterales. Next base: position 1,085 of record JASFIH010000094.1, on the reverse strand, counting down.
CTAACCGGCTCATCCTCCCTGGACATTCGTACAAAAACACACGAACCGCTGACAGGGAGAAAGCAGGTCTTCCACATAGAAGCGCTCTCGTTTTCTGAATATGTAAAGACTGTGCCGGCCTTATCTTCGCTGCCTTCTCTTGGTGAGGAGAATTACAGTATCTACGTAGGTGCTCTGAATGATGCCCTGTGCAACTATGCACTCTACGGTGGTTACCCGGCGCCAGTTTTGACCGATGATCCGGAAAAGAAATTATTAAGACTCAATGAGATCTTTTCCAGCTATATCGAAAAGGATATTGCAGGATTCCTGAAGGTGGAGAATATCCCTGCATTTCGAAGGCTGACAGCCTTATTATCTGCACAACAAGGCGGACTCGTTAACATACAGGAGTTGGCTTCGACGCTAGGCCTCCACCGTGAAACTGTGACAAGGTATATACATTACCTGGAAGAAACGTTTGTCATTAAGAGATTGACGCCTCTTTTTTCAAATCCCAGAACAGAACTGAGCAAGATGCCCAAGATCTATTTTGCCGATGCCGGATTGCGTAACCTTGCCATGGGCAGTTTTGGTGATTTGCGCACGCGCTCTGATGCCGGGAAGATCATAGAAGGAATCGTTGCCTCTCATATTGACAGGAATCGGCTTCTGTCTAACAGAGTCAACTACTGGCGGACAAAGTCCGGTGCTGAAGTTGATTTTGTCATATCGGGTGTGAAACCGGTTCAAAGCATAGAAGTAAAATCCGGGACGCTGAGACAAGTAACGATCAGCCGTGGGTATCGTTCATTTCTTTCCAAATATGCCCCCGAAAAGGCAATTCTTCTAAACAATACCATATGGTCTGAAACAGAAATAGCTGGACACAAAGTTGAGGCAATCCCGACCGCCATCTTCCTGTTAGGACTCCACCCTTACGTTCATTACCACGGGCGCAATTCTGAGCAGCAGGTCGGATTGCAGCTCAGGTTTCAGGATGAACGCTCATAGTGGAGAGTGAAATGTGGGGGATTGATCTTCCTGGGAGGTGCTGCAAGGCTGCTGCAAAAAGAAAAGGGGCCCGACAAGATTCTTGTTAAAGG
>JASFIH010000093.1:0-5019 GCA_050122775.1 Deltaproteobacteria bacterium | reverse complement strand
GTCAAGTACGGGGATATCCCGCTCCCAATAAATGATTGCCAAAACCGGGCCCATCTGCTAATCATGCAGAACTCAAAAGGAGGCTTAGGAGACCACCCATGTTTAAGTCCGATTTCGAAGAGGGTTTGACATTTGATGATATTCTGTTGATCCCTTCCTACTCAGAGGTACTTCCCCGGGACGTGGATGTGCGTACCAGGTTGACGCCAAGAATCCCGCTTAACATTCCTATCATAAGCGCAGCCATGGATACCGTCACAGAGGCACAGACCGCCATCAGTCTGGCCAGGGAAGGGGGAATAGGCATCATTCACCGCAATATGAGCTTAGAAAGCCAGGTCCAGGAGGTCGACAAGGTCAAGAAGTCGGAGAGCGGGATGATCGTGGATCCCTTGACCATTGATCCTGAACGACCAATTCACGAGGTGCTTACGCTCATGGAGAGGTATCGCATCTCGGGGGTCCCGGTGGTCAAAGGCGATCGGCTTGTGGGAATTGTGACGAACAGGGATCTGCGGTTTGAAACCGACCTTGGCAAGAAGGTCTCTGATGTCATGACCAAGGAAAACCTGGTTGCTGTTTCAGAGGGCATTACGCTGGAGGAATCCAAGAAACTGCTGCACAAGCACCGGATTGAAAAACTCCTGGTGGTGGACGACAAGGGTTGCTTAAAGGGGCTGATTACGATCAAGGATATAGAGAAGATCAAGAAGTATCCAAACGCCTGCAAGGACCATTTGGGCCGGCTTCGCGTCGGTGCTGCCGTGGGCATAGGCTCCGACATGGAGGAGCGCACGGGGGCCTTGCTAAAGGCCGGGGCCGACGTGATTTTGATAGACACCTCCCATGGTCATAGCTTGGGCGTAATAAAGGCAGTTGAACAGCTGAAGAAGACTTTTGGGGGTATCGAGTTGGTTGCGGGCAACGTTGCCACGGCGGAGGGCATGGAGGCCCTGGTCAAGGCCGGTGTTGATGGGGTCAAGATAGGTGTTGGACCGGGATCCATCTGCACGACGCGGATTATCGCCGGCGCTGGAGTGCCACAGATTACGGCAATCATGAACTGCGCGGAGATGAGCAAAAAGACGGGGATTCCTATCATTGCTGATGGGGGCATCAAGTTTTCAGGCGACATAACAAAAGCTATTGCCGTGGGTGCCCATGTGGTTATGATCGGCAGTCTGTTTGCAGGTACTGACGAAAGTCCGGGAGAGACCATTTTGTTTCAGGGTCGCAGCTACAAGGTATATCGTGGCATGGGGTCTTTAGAGGCCATGAGAAAAGGGGCCAAGGACAGATATTATCAAGAAGATCTTGCCCAAGATGCCAAGCTTGTTCCCGAAGGAATCGTAGGTCGTGTTCCGTACAAGGGGGCTCTCTCCGCGTCTGTCTTCCAGCTTATTGGAGGTTTAAAGGCAGGCATGGGTTATGTTGGTTGCAAGACGATCGAGGAATTGCAGGAGAAATCACGATTCGTTCGTGTAACCCCGTCCGGCTTGCGCGAAAGCCACGTGCATGACGTGATCATTACAAAAGAAGCCCCTAATTACCGGTTGGAATAATGCCCTCTGCTGGTTTTATTCACCTTCATGTTCACACCCAGTACAGCCTCCTTGACGGGGCAATCCGCATCGACCCTCTCCTGAAGCGGGCTGCTTCCTACCAGATGACATCAGTGGCCATTACGGATCACGGCACCATGTACGGTGTCGTTGATTTCTATAACAAGGCGTACAAGGCCGGCATCAAACCGATTATTGGATGCGAAGTCTACATAACCCCTGGAAGCCGTTTTGATCGAATACCTGGTGAGAAGGGGGAATTGTTTCACCTCACCCTGTTGGCCAAGAATAGACAAGGATATCGGAACCTGTGTCGCTTGGTGACCGCCGCCCATCTGGAGGGCTTCTATTATAAACCCCGCGTCGACAAGGACGTGCTTGCCGAGTGCAGCAAAGGCGTGATTGCCCTTAGTGGTTGCCTCCACGGCGAAATTGCCCGTTTGATCGGGGAAGGGCGCCTGGACGAGGCCGCCGGGGCAGCTCGCGGCTATGAGGAAATCTTTGGCGAGGGTCATTTCTATCTAGAGGTTCAAAACAATGGCATTCAGGCTCAGGAGACCGTCAACCGGGCGCTCAGGGATATGAGTGGGGCGCTTTCGATCCCTCTGGTAGCCACCAACGATTGCCACTATTTGGATCAACAGGACGCCCGAGCGCATGATGTTCTGCTGTGCATCCAGACAGGCAAACCCGTTCAAGAAGCAAAGCGTCTCAAGTTCCGAACCGATCAGCTTTACTTCAAGTCTCCGGAAGAAATGCAGCGTGATTTTCAAGAGTACCCGAGCGCGGTGGAAAACTCGGCTGAGATAGGCAATCGCTGTAACTTGGAGCTTGACTTCAGCGCACATCACTTTCCGAGATTTCGCCCCGAGTCTGGAGATGTGGATCACAAAAACGGGACTCTCAGTGTGGATACGTACTTGGAACGTGAGGTCAGGAAGGGCCTTGATATACGTCTGCAGGAAATCCGCACAAGAAATCCCAACTTCTCTCAAGAGGAGGGCAGGCGATACCACGAACGTCTTGACCTTGAACTGGACGTGATCAAGGGCATGGGGTTTTCCAGTTACTTCTTGGTGGTTGCGGACTTTGTCCGGTTTGCCAGGGAGTCAAATATCCCGGTGGGGCCGGGCCGTGGGTCTGCGGCCGGCAGCCTGGTCGCTTATGCTCTGAAGATCACTGATCTGGACCCCATTGCATATGGATTGATATTTGAACGGTTCTTAAATCCTGCACGGAAAACACTTCCTGATATTGATGTTGATTTTTGCATCGAGGGCAGGGAGACCGTCTTCAAGTATGTGGTGGAGAAGTACGGCGGGCCGGACTACGTTGCCCAAATCATCACATTTGGAAAGATGCAGGCGAGAGGGGTAATAAGGGACGTGGGACGTGCGCTCGACATCCCTCTCAGAGAGGTGGACCGAATAGCCAAGATGATCCCGGACGTGCCGAATATCACCCTCGACGAGGCCATAGCCAGGGAGCCTAAACTCCAAGACCTGGCGGATGAAACGCCTCACATCAAGGAACTTTTTTCGATTGCCCGGGCCTTAGAAGGGCTGTCACGACACGCTTCGACGCACGCTGCCGGAGTAGTCATTTCTGACCGGCCGCTGGTGGAGTATTTGCCTCTGACACGGGGAAAGAAAGGAGAAGTTGTCACCCAATATGACATGAAGGCCGTGGAGAAGGTAGGACTCACAAAATTTGATCTGCTGGGGCTGCGCAACCTGACCGTCATGAAAGAAACATGCGACATCATACGTAAACGAGGCGGCGAACCACCGGACTTGGCGAACCTCGACTTAGCAGACAAGAAAACCTACCAACTCCTTGCTTCTGGTCAGACGACTGGCGTTTTTCAGCTGGAAAGCTCGGGCATGAAAGACCTATTGATGCGCCTCAAGCCAGCATGTTTTGAGGACATCATTGCACTGGTGGCTCTTTACAGGCCTGGCCCTCTGGATAGTGGCATGCACGATGAGTTTGTTGAAAGAAAGAGTGGGCGTGTTCCGGTGACCTACGCCCTCCCTCAACTGGAACCCATTCTCAGGGACACATATGGGGTCATTGTTTATCAGGAGCAGGTCATGAACATAGCCAGCGTCCTTGCGGACTATTCTATGGCCGAGGCGGACAACCTGAGAAAAGCGATGGGCAAGAAGATCGGTGAGATCATGGCTCAAGAGCGTGAGCGATTTGTCTCAAGGGCGAAGAAGAAGGGGGTCGATCAAGACAAGGCAGAGAGGGTGTTTGACCATATGGAGACATTTGGGCGATACGGCTTTAACAAGGCCCATAGCGCTGCTTATGCCATGATTGCCTTTCAGACCGCATATTTGAAGGCGCACTTTCCGGTCGAGTTCATAGCCGCCCTTCTGACGAGCGAGATGAACTCCACAGAGGATGTGGTCAAGTATATCGGCGAGTGCCGCAACCAGGAGATTGACATTCTGCCGCCGGACATCAACCAGAGCGAGTTGGGTTTCACGGTGGCGGGGGACAAGATCAGCTTTGGTTTGGCCGCTGTCAAGAATGTTGGGCAAGGGGCCATAGAATCCATCCTCGAGGTCCGAGAAGAGGGCGGGGCTTTTAAGTCGCTGTTTGATTTCTCTGAGCGGGTGGACCACAGAAAGGTCAACAGACGTGTTATTGAAAGTCTCATCAAGGCCGGGGCGCTTGATTCAACGGGGGCAAGGCGTTCTCAGATGATGTCCGTGCTGGACGAGGCGATAGAACTGGGTCAGAAAATTCAAAAGGATCGCTCAAATGGCCAGTACACATTGTTTGAGGCAATGGCACCAGAGAGTCAGGGCACAATCTATCCCTCGTTTGCCGAGATTGAGGAATGGAGCGAAAGCGAGCTGTTGAACTACGAGAAGGAAGCCCTTGGCTTTTTCATAACCGGACACCCTCTTGCCAGATATGAACCGATACTGAACAAGTTTGCCAACGCAAACACCCTGAAGCTTCACGACCTCTCAGACGGCCGCGTTGTCCGCATCGGGGGCATCGTGCGTGATTATAAGCTCTATCACGACAGGAAAGGGGAGATCATGGCTTTCGTGACCCTGGAGGACTTGAGTGGTCTTGCCGAGGTGATCCTCTTTGCGTCTTTGTATTCGTCTGTGTCCGGGTTTATAGAAAAAGACTCTGCCATCATGGTTGAAGGTCGGGTGAGCAGAGACGAGAATTCCAGTAAGATCCTTGCCGATACGATCGTTCCGATAGACAAGGCCGAAGAGACCTGGACAGCAAGCGTGCACCTCAACCTTGACACAACGGGTCTCGACAAACAACGCCTCCATGGACTCTGCAAAATTTTGAAACAACACAAGGGGTCTTGCAGCGCCTTCGTGCACCTTCTGGTTCCGCAACGGACCGACACAATCATTGCGCTGCCCGACAGCGTGAGGGTAAAAGCCGGCCAGGATTTGACCGAAGCGGTCAACAC
>JASFIH010000092.1:0-5019 GCA_050122775.1 Deltaproteobacteria bacterium | reverse complement strand
CTTTGCAGCCCTGAGAGGCGACAACAATGTTATAGGCACCGTCCGACTGGTGCTGCATTCTCACAGAGGGTTTCCTGTCGAACATGCGGTGAAGACAGAATTTGTTGGAGAGAAGCCACCGGGGGAGAAGCTCGGAGAGATTTCCCGTCTGGCCGTAAGCAGGGACTTCCGTCGGCGCAAAGAAGACGGGCGATATGGTGTAGAATCCTATCTGACCCAATCCGAGGGGGGCGTCCTGCCGGATAAAGGTCCCGTTCCACAGGAGCTTAAGAAAAGGAAGAACCCCGTGATTGTGATGGGTCTTTACCAGATCGTATACCATGCCACCAAGAGGTTGGGACTCAGCCACTGGTATATGATCACAGAGAAGAAGATATATCACTCACTCAGGAAGTTCGGGTTTCTTTTCTATCAGATTGGGGAGCCGGTTGAATATCATGGAACACGTATACCCTATCTAGGAATTCTTCATGACATTGAGCAGAAACTGATAAGGGAAAATCCAATCCTTCTAAAACTAATCCTTAGAGGGCTTGAGAGGCAATATCATCCAAAGTTCGGCATTCGCGGAAATTTGCGTATGCTCCTGGGGCTCCCTCATTTTGCAGGGAAAGCATGGAATTACTGGCAGGGGAAAGGACGCAGAGGTTAGGTTTCTGCATAACGAACGTGTAGTTTGATGAGATTCCCCAGCGCGCGGCAGAGGCAGCCGGGGTCAGTCAAGCAACCCGCTATGGCATCCTAACTGCACGCACCGAACCGCATCCAACGTATGCCTCAATCTGTGCCATCTGCCATGCGGTTGTTCTCTCTGTGGTGACAATTGGAACCGTACTTCCACCGCCGTTACTCGACGTCCAGTACCACTCTCCCTCGGTAGCGGTAGGGAAAAAGGGCTTTTTCTTGTATATGGACCGAAGGGCGGCTTCAGAGGGTATGCACCAATCAGAGTAGCCGCCATGTCCGACCCCCCTTACGTAGCGGATTGCAGACTCATAGCTTAGACATTTTTGTAGATCGAGATAGGAATCAAAGGCACACCACATTAAGCCCGTCCTCAGGTCAGTAATCGTGCCATTGCCGTAGACATAGATATTGCCAGATTCCCGGAGCCGGTCGCGTATTCTTTGCTCCTCCATCGAAAACCTTCTGAGCTTTGCCAAGGTCCAACGGGCATCGTCTATGAATTCGCCACCCTGGTTCTTCTCAATGTACAGCATCAGCCTGTTGATGCGGTCAGATATGCTTACGCTGTGATCGCTGCAATAACGCGCCATGTCTTCCCAGGATTTTCGGCCCCGCTCCGTTTCCAGCGCCGCGAGTTTCGCTTTAGCATCGTTCAGATACTTGCCGGAAACATTGCCCCTAATAAAAGTCTCCAAGAGTCTTGTCTTCTTCTCTATGCTTGTCCGGGGAGTGCTACACTGGGCGATGACCTCCTTCCATGAGCGCGTATCGCGCTCCGCTTTCAGTTGCTGCAATACGTGTCTTGCTTCTTCCAAGTGGTTTTCGGTTGCATTCCCTTCCACATATTCTTCCAGCTTGCGGATTCTCTTATCCAGGTCATTTTCCTGATACGTGACATAAGCCTTGACGTTTTGCCATTGCTTCGCATTCCGCATCTTCTGATCCAACGCCTCAACCTGTTCTTCTATTCGGTCTCTCACAGAGGAGTCGGGATGGGCCTCCAGATAGACCAGATACACTTGCTTAGCCAGCTCATATTCTTCGCCCTTGGCATTGGCCTCAACTATCAGGGCTGTCAGGTCCCCTTCTTCCTGGTTCTTCCTGCGGCATTCGCTTCGCACCTCATCTATCTGACCTGCCCATTCTGACTCCTTCAAGGTTTCATCAAAATCATCACAGGCCTGGATGCACTGGTCCCACCTCTGATTTTCCTTGAGCGAGGCAATCTCCGCCTGGAAGCCTTTGTAATAGTCTCCACTTGTGTTGCGAAGGATCTCTTCAACTTCGTCTCGATACTTGCCCTGCGGATGCTTGCTCAGATATGATTTGTAGGCTCCGACTCTTGTCTTTGGATTGCAGCGCACAAGCCACTGGAGTGTTTCATAGTCCTGATCATCCATCATGTTGCGGAGATTGCTAATGTTGCCGTGAAGCTCGGTGGCAAAAGCCGTATCAGGGTTCCGAGAAAGATACTGCTGGTAGATAGTCTGGGCCTTTTCATAGTCCTGTTTTGCCAACATAATGCCCGCATTGCGCTTGGCAATTTCAAACTCACGTTCCTGAATAAGCGCATTGAGATGGTCAAGGCGCCTTTCAGCATCTCGCGTACAACGCGTCCTTTTATGGGAACCAATGTAATCGACCAGTGCCTCGATTTTGTCCTCTGGGGTAGCTTCTTTCTCCAATTGTGCCAAGAACATGTGATATGCAGCCTTATGCTGCCTGTCTTGCGAGACGTACCAAGAAACGACGGCAGCGATAAGCACGGTGGCGAGTGTCATACATACCAAGAGAAGCCGTTTGTGCTTCTTGCGTGTCTGTGACGTTTGAAGATGACTAGCCGTCTCAATCAGTTCTTGTGCTTCAGGTCTTAGGGTTGAGTCCAGGGCAAGGGCTTTCGTGGCCTCTCGTATGGCCGCATCATGTTGATCCTTATCGAACCATTGCTTAGCAGATTCCATCTTTCCATGGGCTTTGACCATACGCGTCTTGGCTTCTTGCAACAGTTTGTATGCTGAGGGATGGTCCGAGACTATCCGCAGGGCATGAGAGAAGTACTGAGAGGCGCGTTTTGGACAGCGATTCGTTTGAAGCTCATTCTTCCCTTTTTCAACAGCGGCATTTGCTGCATTCAATCTTTCAGCTGCTTTCTTCGTCACTTCGGATAGTATCTCATGGTCAAACCCCATTGATCTCAATTCTTCGTGGGCTGTCACAATCGCGTGGAAACACTTTGCTTTCTTAAAGCCTTTCATATGGCTTAAAGTTCTTTTGACCCTCTTTGCTTTGTCGAGGCTCTCCATGAGTTCGAGCGAGTCAGGAAAGCGCTTCAAGGCGTTGCTCACCAGGGCATCAACCTGACCAATGTCACCCCGCTCAAAGGCTGCCGCAATTTCAGAACGATCGGCTGAAATTTGCTGCGCACATGTCCTGCAGGTGTTCCCAGAGCATGCTAGGCAAGTCGCATGGTCGCAGTACCTGCAATGACTGAGACAATCGCCACACACAGCATGACCACTATCGCATATGTTCTTTGGATCTACATCTTGACAGTAAGCGCAAAAAGCCTTCTCGCCTGCTGCGCCCTCAAGGGCTTTGGAAGCCTCCGGGGTGGTTTCATCGGGTGCGAAGAAATCTGCGGAATTCAAAGGCAATGCTGACGCATTCTTCTTAGCCCATTTGGCAGCCTCTTTGTTCAATGGTGCATTGAGACTGTATTCTTGATATGAAATCATCCGACCGATGCGTTTTACTATGTCGATCAATGGTTGACTGGCTGACCAACCACGTTCCTCTCCAAGGGATATCTCAGATAGGTTCATGTTTGGGTGAAAAATCTCTGTTCTCATCCTGCATTGTGGAGGCGCTGTGGGGTATTCCGTGAAGAGCGTAATTTGGACCTCATGACGCTTTATGTGAGAAATCTGTCCGGCGGACGCGTCAAACATCACGCCTTTCAGATGATACACAATAATGTATTGGTGGGGGGGATCGCCTTTTGTGTCATCAATGCTTACAAAGTGGTTTCCTTCGAGCTCCCTGATTAGGCGTTCGTAATCATTCTTGAGACGTCTCTTATGCTGGTCTGACATGACGTTTCAAATATCCTATCTATGCAATCGAAGTATTAGCGACAGCAACAGTCGATCCTATTGGGAAATAAGCAAGAGTCATACCAAGATGCCGAGGGGAAATGACTGGTGGTCTATCAAACTCGCAGATCGCGTTCGATGGCAAGGCAACAGCCGACAGGCAGTCCCGCCGTGGCGGGATGAGCATTGTGAAGGGGCTCTCAACGCAGCCATCGGGCGTTAGGTGGAATTTTGAATCCTATGGGTAAAATCATCTGGTTGGATCGTTGCGACCAACGTAGGCCCCTGGAACATGGAGGTTTCGGCCTTTGCACCATCTCCCCCAGCTCAGTCCGTACCCCCAGTCCCAGGGGTTAGGGAAACCGGGGCCGGTCATGGGGAGGAAAGCGGTTCACCAGCCCAACGATCTACCCTATATGCCAATTTAAGCATAGTGACTACAAAGTCAAGGAGGCGCACGATGGAAGAAAAGCTGTGCACGGGATAATTTGGCAGGGGGCTGACTGGCGGGCTAGTGGGATGATGAGTCACCTATAGAATGGTGGTTTTCTATGTGAAAAATCCGTGTTTTTCTTGGCTGTATCTTCCCATGGTTGGGATCCATATTTGTGTAAGAAGAAAAAGCCTACGCATGTGATAAGGAGACCGACGACGGACGTCAACAGACCTTTGAAAACAATCCCAAATATTGTAAGGCTAATACCGGCAAATATGAGCGGCAGCTTCAGCACAAACGATTCTCCGGGTTGCAGTTATGCGGGTCCTTCAGAAAGCATATCCTATGCTTAAGGCATAAAATACCTGTTCACTCTCGAGTTCCATGTCGATCGTGTGATCGTATATGCCGTCAAAATAGGCCTTTGATTCTCCATCTGCCTCAATTCTTGCGTAATCAACCCCGAGCGTTGCGAACCAATTTTTTGGAAGGCCATAGTATGCCTCCATAGAAAGCATGATAGCGTGTCCATCGCATTCGCCTTTGTTCACCTTGGATCGCAAAAGATGATGATCCTCATCTTCTGCCTGAACCATTGGCGAATTACCAAGACTGATTTCCAAGCGAAGATCATCGGTGGCCATGCCAATTGCAGCCAATTCCAGGTACGGAATATTGTATGTCACTTCATAGGTAAGTACTTTCCCACTAACCCGATCATGTGGAAAATCTGTTCCAAAGTAATAGGCCGAGGAGGGATACCACTGGTCTAAGCCACTGACATCATAGTCAAATTTCTGGTAA
>JASFIH010000091.1:0-5105 GCA_050122775.1 Deltaproteobacteria bacterium | reverse complement strand
GCAGCGTGCTGCACCCAGAACGTCATCATGACGACTCTGGAGGGATACCGGATTGTTGAGCATGTCATTTCCACGAAGCAAGAACATCTCCTGCAACGCCTCAATGACATTGGACACCAAAACCGTCTCCGTCCTGCTGTCACCACCAACGAACTTGCAGACCTTTGCATGCAAGGGAAGGATACCCCGGAAGAGGGTGACAATCTGCCTCTCCTTGCATGCCCGTTTCTTGCAGACAAAGAATGCCTTGTATATCCCGCACGACCATTCGGCTGCCGGTGTTTTTTCTCCACACAGAAATGCGACGAAACTGCCTGTGCTGTGGTGGAGCCTTTCCTCGTCAGCGTAAACACGGCATTCTTGCAGTTCATCGAACACGTTGACGTGGGAGGACTCTTTGGCAATATGACCGATGTGCTGCTCTTTCTCCAATCACAGAATTCACGAAAACAGTATGAAGCCAACGCGATTCTAAATCATCCCCCGGAGCTGTCTACGAATCGAAGCATACCCGCACTCCTGGTACCTCCAGAGCACCGCGATAGAATAGAGCCGCTTTTGCACAAAATAAGAAATATCAGGCTGGCCTGAGTAAAGATTGAGTCAGATGAGGATGCACGCCTCCGATCGAGCCATTTTGACTATTCTCTGAAGCCTTCTTGGCGAGCCGAAGCTTCAAGACACAGACCACCTGAGGGGTTGGGGAATTTCTTGGAACGACTTGGCGGAAACCTCTAGTTTTTGCGGGATTTAGCTGTGGGGGAGGCCGCAGCCACCGGAGTGCAACGAAGGTGGAATGCGGAGGGGGCAAAGTATCCCCCAATGCTAAGTCGCTGCAAAAACAAGGTTGGAGACATCGGAGTCAAAAGAAATACCCCGACCTCTCAGCCAATCGAGTCCCGCAAGGCGGAATGAGTTTTTGCATTTTAGCGGAGCTCAACAATGGTCAAGAATGGTCAAACCGGCGAGAGCGGAGGATGCCGCGTGAGAATCAATGGGATGATATTTTTGAGAATCAGCAGAGGAGAAATTTGCTTTCACCGCTGGCAATAAGCTTCTTACTCTTCAGCAGAAAGATCTCACCTTTTGCTAGGGCTGCACGCCTCTTTTTTTCAGATACATAACCCACGGCCTCAAATTCCTCCCCCACATGCAAGGGCGCACGAAAGGTGACCTGGAGCGATGTCGTAACCGCCTGGCCCACATAATGAATAACGGCATGGGCCATAATCTCGTCCAAGATCGTGGCCAACATGCCGCCATGCACAATATCGCTCCACCCCTGGAATTCTCGTTTAAGGGCGAGCCGACTAATCGCCTTGTTGTCGCGGAATGAAACCTCCATGCGGAGGCCAATAGGATTCAACGAGCCGCAAGCAAAACAATATTGGTCGTCTAACAGCTTGCTCTTCACGGGTTCGCGGGCCACAATTTACTGCACAACGTAGACGCCCCGTCCGGCCCTCTTTATCGTGCCCTGTTTGGCTAGCCTAAACACGATGTTGCGTATTTTCTTGTCCTCAAAACCCGTTTTCTTCTTCAGGCCGGCAATATCAAGACCCTTGGAGGATCTCTTCATGGCACTGACAACTTTTTCGGTGGCTGTCATCTTGGCCCGGCCCCTTCGGGTCTGCTTTCCTTTTGCCACACCTTTTCCAGCCCCTTTTCTGGCCACCTTCCTGGTAGCAGCCATGTTGGCCTTCAGGGCCTCTTCCAAGCGCTCCATTCTTGTTGCGAGCCTATCAATATCCTGCTTGGTTGGAATGTTGTAGTACTGAAGAAAAAATCTGATGACTGCATCGACACTGTATGACTTCCGCCTCCTTTTCATCTACCTGCCCCCCATTTTAAAGAAAATAACAAAATGCTCCTCGTTGCCGCTGACCCTCTATGTTGTGAGAACCACTTTAATACACATTACTAGCAAAAAGTCAAGACAACATCTTGTCCGTTTACTTCATCACCCTCTTCTTCAACTTTTTCTTCTTGGGTGCGCTGAAAATCATTTTTGTCATTTCTATCTCATCCTCATCAACTTTCAGCTCCTCCATCTTCTTGATAGCAGCAACAAATCTTTGACCCTCTGCGGCCGAAACCCATTCCAGCATCAGTCTGTCTGGATTGATCCCTTTGTTTGCAAGCTCTTCCTTCAGCTTGAGAACCCGTTTCTTTGTAAACATGTTGTTGTCAAGATAGTGGCAGTCCCCGGGATGACATCCCGATACGATCACCTTCGGAGCCCCTAGAGCAAAGGCGTATGTGATCACATCTGCTGTCACGCGGCATGAGCACATGGTCTTGATGATTCTTGTCCTCGGGCTATATTGAAGTCTGCTGGTACCCGCGAAATCCGCCCCTGCATAAGAACACCAGTGGCAGGCAAATACGACGATTTTGCCTTCTGGTTCCTGTAGTGCCGCTCTGAGCTGGGCTCGCAGTTGGTCTTCAGCGTAATTGTATATGGAAATGGCGTCGAACTCGCATGCGTTTATACAATTCCCGCACCCACGACACACAGCCTCGGCAATGACTGCCACCTTGTCCTCAACGCGAATGGCCCCGAAAAGGCATTGATTGCTGCACTTGCCACAGCCCGTGCATTTCTCAACGTCTACGTATGCTATGATGGGAGAAAGCTCTGCCGTGTCTCTTTGAAAGTGCCTCGAGACATGTACTGCGGCGCTGCCGGCCTGTTCAATACACTGTTTGATGTCAGCAGGGCTGCCCACCGCGCCGGCAAAGTAGATGCCTTTCGTAGGTGTGGAGGTGGGTGATAGTTGACTGTCCTCTTTAATGAAGCCCCGCTTCCCAAGAGGTACTCCCAAGAGGCTTGACATCTCCCGAGCCGTGGGGCGAATCCCAACGGCAAGCACAACAAGATCGAATGCTTTCTTCATAACCCGATCTTGACCGAGCACGGGGTCTGAAAAAGTCAGCACATGACCTTCAGCGATTTCTGGAAACGAGCTAATGAAGACGACCCCTTGTCTCCGCGATTCAAGAAACATCCTCTCCTGTCTGTTTCCGCTGGTTCGGATATCATTATGAAACACGGATATATCAAGCGCCGGGAAGCGCTCTTTCAAAAGGAGCGTATTCTTGACGGTATTCGGACAACACAGTTTTGAGCAATAAGGCAGTTGTCCCTCTTTTTGAGATCTCGAACCCACGCATTGGATAAAGGCAATACTTCTAGGCGTCTCCCCGGTGGAGGGCTGAATAATCTCCCCCTTTGTCGGCCCATCCGGAGACATCATCCTCTCCAACTCCATGGAGGTAATGACATTCGGAAATCGGCTGTCACCGTACCCGTACAATCCTGTTGGGTCATAAGGCCTCACACCGGTAGCAGCAATGATGGCACCTACGTGGATGGTTTCCTCTTCAGCAGTCTGTGACAAGTCAATGGCATGCTTCTTACAGTCTTCCACACACTTGCGGCAGGATTCATCAGAGAAATTGGTGCAAACCTTGTCATCAATGACATACTGCCTGGGCACGGACTGGAGAAATGGCGTGTAGATAGCCTTCCTCAGCCCCCGATTTACATTGAATTCATCTTCCGTAAAGACATTGCATCGTTCCAGACACTCACCACAGAAAGTGCAGTCTTCGGTGACATACCTGGGTCGTTTTCTCAATACAACCTCGAAACTTCCCACGTACCCGGTGACCGCCACGACGTCGCACATGGTGAGTAACTCGATGTTGGGATGCCGACCGACATCCATCATCTTCGGCCCCAGAATTCAGGGGCTGCAGTTTTGGTCTGGAAAGATCTTATTCAGTTGGGCCATTTTGCCACCGATCGTGGGACTTGCTTCAACCATAATCACATGGTGGCCAAGATCGGCCAACTGCAGGCTGGCTTCAATGCCACTAATGCCACCGCCGATGACAAGGGCTTTCTTGATCATCGGGACCTGAATGGGCATTAATGGTTGGCTGAGCCTCACCTTTTCTATGCCCATCATGACAAGGTCTATGGCTTTTCGCGTAGCATCTTCAGGTTGATGTGCATGACACCAGGAACACTGCTCCCGGATATTGACCATTTCCATCATGTATGGATTCAGGCCTGCTTCCTGACAGACCGTCCGAAATGTCGCCTCGTGTATCCTCGGGGAACAGGCTGCCACGACGATCCTTTCTAGGCCGTATTCTTCAATATCACTAACAATCTGAGCTTGCCCCCCGGTGCACATGTAGGCATGCTCACGGACCAGTGCCACGTCGGTCCGGGCCACTGTCTCAGCGATTCTCTGGCAGTTCACGGGACCAGCAATATTGGTCCCGCAATGACAGATAAAGACTCCTACACGCTCCTCCAACATCTACTGCGTTTTCTCCTCTCTCACAGCTATCTCTTCAGGCGTTACAAGGCGCTCTCCAATTTTTTCAACAAAAATCGCGTTTTCACTGCAGTAAAGCTGACATCTTCCGCATACAGTACACTTTGCCTCGTCTATCAGAACTGGCGGGAAGAACCCCCTTTCGTTCGGCTCGGTGCCACGCTCCAATATATTCTCTGGGCAAAAACGTATGCACTCTTCACAGTCTTCACCGCCTTTGCAGAAGGTGCTGATGATCGTCACCTTGCCGACCGGTATGGTGCATTCATGAATATTCCAGTATCGGACGGCCGAAACTTCCTGTCTCATGATTGACTTGCCTCTTCATTATTCGCAATACCAAAGATAATTTTCACTTCATTACTCCAACATCCCTTACGAGGCGAATATGTTGTCATCAATGTTCCCGGCACAGAGAGCTGCGATTTCCGACCCGCAGCTCACGACACACTGTACCCATACCCGCTCTCAAAGGCCGCCAGATTCATCTCCTCAGTACCCGGCGGAGCAGACTTCAAAATTGCCGCCTTCAAACAGTCCTTGTCAATAAAGGACGTCACTTTGCAGACAAATCCCATCAGGACATTGTTGGCAACCACAACCCTGAAGTTCTCTCGGGCAATCTTTGTGGCAGGCATTTTGAAAACCTTCACAGTCTTGGGAAGGTTCTCCAGCACACGGAGATCTACCATAGACTCGTCCGCCACGATTGTTCCCTTATCGTGAATGATCACTTGGCCGTTCCGCTCCTTG
>JASFIH010000090.1:0-5195 GCA_050122775.1 Deltaproteobacteria bacterium | reverse complement strand
AGACCAGACATCACGGTGCATCCCTTAAGAGGAAACCTCGACACCCGAATACGCAAGCTGGAGACGCAGAAGCTCGATGCTATTGTCCTGGCGGCAGCTGGTGTCAGAAGGCTTGGACTGGAGGAGCGCATTACCGAGTACCTTCCTGAGGAGATCATGCTCCCCGCCATCGGACAGGGAGCACTGGCAATCGAAATGCGTCAAGATGATGAGGCCACACGCCAGCTTATTGCACCCATGGATCACCACCAGACGCGTGTGGCAGTCGAAAGCGAACGTGCATACCTGGGCCGGCTCGAAGGCGGATGTCAGGTTCCCATCGCCGCTCATGCAAGAGTGGTTGGAGACACCATTGAGCTCACAGGCCTCATAGCCCAGGTGGATGGCTCTGTGCTTCTTCGTGAGACAATCGTGGGTACCGTAGACAAACACAAAGAACTCGGTATAGAACTGGCCAACCAGCTCCTTGGAAAAGGCGGGCGCAAGATCCTGGACGATATCTTGGGAAAGGCCTTACATTTTGACAGGATGTAGGGTCCTCCCCGCTGGGCTTTTCATCCAGCGTGGCCGAAAGATGACCCCACAGCATCATATGACAGGATGAAACAGGGCAAAGTCTATCTCGTTGGTGCCGGGCCTGGTGATCCGGATCTGATCACGGTCAGAGGGGCGGAGTGCCTGAAACATGCAGACGTTGTAATCTACGATTTCCTGGCTGCCCCCAAACTCCTGAAATACGTCCGTGAGGGCGCAGAAACCATCTACGTGGGCAAGAAGGGGGGCGACCACACCCTGCCTCAGGACAAGATCAACGAACTGATCGTGGCAAAGGCAAAGGCGGGTCAGACGGTCGTGCGCCTTAAGGGCGGAGATCCCTTCATCTTTGGCCGGGGCGGTGAAGAAGCTGAAGAACTTGCCCACGCAGGGATCTCCTTTGAGATTGTGCCTGGTGTAACATCAGCCATAGCCGCCCCTGCCTATGCAGGCATACCCCTGACGCATCGGAAATACAATACCAGCGTGGCCTTCATAACCGGCCATGAAGACCCCACCAAGGAGCAGTCCACCATTGACTGGTCCAGACTTGCCACGGGTGTCGGCACACTGGTCTTCTTGATGGGTATTAAGAACTTGCCCAGCATTGCGGAAAACCTGATCGCAGCGGGGCGTGACCCGAAAACCCCCGTGGCTTTGGTGCGCTGGGGGACCACGCCTCACCAGGTTACCGTGACTGGAACCCTTGACACGATAGTGACGGATGCGAAAGTGGCCAGCCTCAAACCCCCGGCTATTATCATCGTGGGAGAGGTGATCCAACTGAGGGACACCTTGAACTGGTTCGAGAAAAGGCCTCTTCTGGGGAAGACCGTGGTCATTACCAGAGCACGGGCACAGGCAAGCGATTTGGTGGACCGCCTTGCAAACTTGGGAGCTGACTGCCTCGAATGCCCCACCATCAAGGTCGTGCCCCCCGAAGACTGGGGCCCCCTGGATGCAGCCCTGGATAGCCTTGGTACGTATGACTGGCTGGTGTTCACGAGTGTGAACGGGGTATCGTTCTTCTTTGAACGTCTGTACGCAGGAGGAAAGGACGTTCGGACCCTAAAGGATGTGTCCACAGCAGCCATAGGCCCGGCCACGGCAAGACGGCTGGGTGATTTCGGGCTCAAGAGCGATATCATTCCAAAGACGTACCAGGCCGAATCGGTTGTAGAGGCCTTTGAAAAAGAACCCATGGAAGGCAAGCGCGTGCTCCTGCCACGTGCCAAAGAAGCCCGTCCTGTTCTCCCCATAGAACTCCGGGAGATGGGCGCTGTGGTGGATGAAATCGTCGTCTATCAGACACAACAGGCAATGGATAACGTTGACCTGTTGATCAAGCGTCTGGAAGAGGGCTCCGTTGATATTGTAACCTTCACGAGCTCTTCTACGGTGAGGAACTTCAAGGCCCTCCTTCCGGCCGACAGGTTCGAAAGTTTGATGAAAGGCGTCACGGTCGCCAGCATCGGCCCAATCACAACAGATACTGCAAGGGAACTCGGATTCAAGGTGGATGTTACAGCCAAGGATTTCACTATTCCCGGCCTGTGCGAAGCCATCCTCCAAGTGATTGACCCCAATCATGAAGAGGAGAAGAACCATGAAAAAGATTAGGTTATTTTTGGATCCTATTCTTTATTACATGGAGGACACCTCAGGGTTTGCCAGCGCGTATTACATTGATTTGGAAAAGGGAGAAGTCGTATCCCCTGATGTTGATAATGATATCAGTTATGAAGACGTGGAGAATGAGAAAAGGTACTTCAGTATACAACCGATCACAAGTGATGAGGGTTACGAAATCATGCAAGACTTTGCTGCATCCGTGCAGTCGGATGAAATAAGGGATCATCTGATTGATGCCCTTGAGAGAAAAAAACCGTTCCGAAGCTTCAAGGATGCCTTAACGGAATATCCCGATATCGAAAGTGAGTTTTATGGGTATAAGGACCGCAGGTTGAAGGACATTCTCAAGAATCAACTTGCTGAATATGGTTATGAACTGGAAGAGGGAACCCTCCCGGCAGAGCAGGAAAGCTGAACGTATCGGGTCAGGGCCTTCATAGCTTGAGAGCCTTGCACATCCCCTCAACAAAGAATACCAAAAGGGGAGGTGGACTATGACCAAGATTTTGATCGTGTACGCCACCGGCTGTGGCTGCACCAAGAAGATGGCTGAGGCCGTGGCCGCTGGAGTCAATGCGGTGGGAGGGAGTCAGGCCACGGTGAAAACGGCTGAAGAAGCCACAGTGGACGACGTGGCAGCTGCAATCAAGGGAAGAGAGCTATTTGCCGAGTAGAGGCGGCTTGCGGTGATTTACCCAAGAACATGCACGGACTCATATCATTGAGGGGCCCGGAAGTTTCTTGGAACGACTTGACGGAAACCTGCAGTTTTCGGGGAACTCGGCTTTGGGGGAGATTGGAGGCATCCGAGTGAAAAGAAACGCCCCGACCCCATAATATAACTCAGCAAAGGAGAAAGAAGATGAGGAACGTGGGAAGAAGAAAAAGGAATATCTGCGTGATCGGGCTCTTTGCATTCATCTTGGTTTTCACGTTGGCAGCAGAGACCGTGGCCCAACAAGGATTAAGCGTGATGATGAGCTCGTGTGCCATGTGCGGTAAAGGTCCTTGCATGATGTCGATGAAGGGCGAGCCGGGGCCGGGACATGGTGGAAAACACCCCTCGAGTGCAAGCCTGATGAAAATACTGCATCGGTGGGGACGGGATTTGTTCGCGCAATCAGACAAGTTGGGCCTCACTGAGCAACAGACAGGTGAAATAGAATCGATTCTTACGTCTCACGTGAAGGCTGCGATTCGGAAGAAGGCTGATCTGAAAGTCTTGCTCATCGAAATTCAGGAGCTTCTGGTACAGGAGGATGTTGACCTCAAGGAGGTTAAGAACAAACTGAAGGCCATGGAAGCCTTAAACACGGAACTGACGATGGAAGGCATTGAAACGCTCCAAAAGGCATTGGCTGTCTTGACACCCGAACAACAGAAGACAGTAAAGGGTCTTTTCAAAAAATCCACATTCATGAGGATGGGAATGATGCCGCAAGGTATGTCAGGCTCCGGCATGATGCAGGAAATGACGGGACACGGCTGCATGATGAAAGGCATGACAGAACAGGACGCCCCCGGCGGTCAAACGGAGAGGGGGCCACATAGACATTAAGCCTAACAGGGGCTGTGGTCTGGAATGCTGTTTACCTATATTTCTGCAGCCGCGGCCCCTAGCATTTTCCATTGATGGTTCCTGAAGAGCCGCAAAGCGCTGTACGCTTTCGGTCGTATGTTCCCCCAGCTTCTTGCTCGGCAACGTCTTATCCTTCATCTTTGCGTTGAACCGGCCATCCATCGTAATCGTTGTACCATGACGGACATGTGCCCCGTTCTGGACAGGTCATGATTGCACTTTCGGTGTTGGTAATTGGTGCAACCTATATCATAGCCCTCCCGGCCCTACTGCGTTTACAGCGTCTGAACATAGGTCCTTTGATCGCTTACACCAGCCCTGTGATGCCTCACGCACTCTGGTGGATTCTTGCAGCAACTGGATTGGGAGCACAGGGCCTTGCGAATGTTGTTGAGGTTGTATTCGTAGGCGCATTGGTCGTGATTTCGAGCTATGCGTGCGCCTTCTTGCTTTCCAAGAACGTCGCTGGCCGGAAACTTGGAAGGATATTCTTGGGGATTATTTTGGGCGGCACGATCATGCTGAGAATACTGATGCCCAACCTGTCAGAATGACGGTGAGGGGGCCCACCGATGGGATAGCCGTCCGCTCGAGCCTGACCCAGGATGCAGAAGACATAACGACAACGAAGTGAAAGGAGATGATAATGGACGCTGTTGAGTGTATCAAAACCAGAAGAAGCATACGTAAATTTAGACCCGAACCTGTTCCGCGAGAAGTGCTCTTGGAAATCGTCACTATTGCCAAGTGGAGTCCTTCATACAAGAACAGCCAACCATGGGAAGCTGTTATAATATCGGGGCCGAAGAAAGAAGCGCTGACAAACATGCTTATTGGACTTCTAAATGCAGGCACCAAGCCATCTCCTGATCTGCCAGAACCGGAATCATGGCCGGAGGCCGAGGCCTCACGAATTAGACATCTTTTGAAAAAGCGTTCCGAAGTGTCTGGCATCGATTTGAGTGACCCGGCCATGGTACGGAAAGCCAAGGAAGCAAACTTCAGTTTCTATGGTGCACCACATGCCCTCTATCTCTTTCAAGAAGCGTCACTAACGTTGTGGTCCCTGTTTGACATGGGGCTATTCGCTCAGAGTTTGATGCTCGCTGCACATGCCAATGGCGTTGGAACGGTGCCCCAGGCGTTTGTGACCGATTATGCGCAGGACGTCAAAAAGTTTCTTTCCATCCCCAGGACAAAACGTCTCATTCTCGGCTTATCTATTGGGTATCCAGATATGGAGTCCCCTGTTAATGCATTCAGAACGGATAGAATTGAAACAGATGAAATCGTCAAGTGGATAGAGTGAGAAGCAGCTAAGGCACGCTATCCCCTTGACAACTTCAGCCGGGGGTTTGAATATGTATCACAAGAACCAGAAACAGGCAGTTTGGCCGCGGAAGGGTTTTCCTCAGGCCCTGGTAAGCGAGAATGAGCTTGGTGTGGCCAA
>JASFIH010000089.1:0-5201 GCA_050122775.1 Deltaproteobacteria bacterium | reverse complement strand
GTTTCCAGGACCAACCGAAGGGAGTTGATCGACATCCCCCACCAGTATCAGGACCGAGGTCATGGGGATGGCTTTCACCAGGTGATACATCAGAAAAACATCTACCATGGATGCCTCATCCACAATGATCACATCGGTGTCGAGAGGGTCTGTTTCGTTCTTCTGAAACCCACCGGACTTGAAGTTGTAGGCGAGAAGGCGATGAATCGTTTTTGCTTCATGGCTTGTGACTTCTGAGAGCCTCTTTGCGGCCCGTCCCGTGGGTGCGCAGAGCGCGACCTGCTTTCCGGCGACCTCAAAGACTGCCAGGATCGCTTTGACCAGCGTGGTCTTGCCTGTGCCTGGCCCGCCCGTAATGATTGACACCTTGCGGGAAAAGGCGGTCTGCAAGCCCACCCATTGTTCTTTCGATGGCACTACAGCAAGCCGGCGATGGACCATCTTTTCTACACGCGTGTTGTCCAACCCGAGATCCTCGATGGGCACGGAAAGCAGGGCCTTGATACGGTTGGCCAGACCGACTTCTGCTGCATAATAGGGGCTCAGATATACGGCAGTCCTGGGTTCGGACACATCATTGTCAACCCGCAGACGTTCAAGCACAATGTGTCTGGATGCAGCCAGGTTTTCCAGTGCTGTTTCCAGTCGCGTTCGGTCTATTTGGAGAAGGGCTTCGGCGCGATCGAGCAGCTGGTCAGAGAACAAGAAAAGGTGTCCTTCCTCGGATACCTTATTGAGTATATGCCGGATGCCCGCTTCAGCCCGTATGATAGCATCCTTCGCAATGCCGACTCTTTCCGCAATCCGGTCAGCTATCAGAAACCCGATCCCGAATATCTCCTCAGCCAGTCGGTATGGATTCTCCTGCACCACGCGGATGGCATCTTGACCGTAATGCTTGAAGATCTTGGCGCTGTACCCGGTGCTCACGCCATGGCCTTGGAGGAAGATCATGACATCTCTGATCTCTCTCTGACCTTGCCATGCCTCGCGGATAATCCTGAGACGTTTTTCTCCGATACCTGCCACCTGCAGGAGTTTCTCGGGGGAGCGCTCGATAATTCGAAGGGTTTCCTCTCCAAAGCGGTCAACCAATCTCTGGGCCATCGTAGGACCAATACCCCGGATGAGCCCTGATCCAAGGTATTTCTGAATCCCGTGAATTTGAGCGGGAAGGCTCACACGGTAATCAGTGGCTCTGAACTGTTGGCCGTATTTTGGATGCGTCTCCCAGGTACCGGAGAGTTGCAGCTCCTGTCCGGGCAATAAGCCGGACAACTGACCCACTACCGTTACGAGTTCAGGAATCTCCCTGACCTTGAGTTTGGCCACTGTATAGTGATTGTGCTCGCTGAAGTACACAATCCGCTCCAGGTGGCCTTCCAAGGTTTCTGACATGATGCGCTGTTCCATGAGATTGTCGTCCACAATTGCGGGCAGATATCGTCGAAAGTTAACGAACACCTCATGAGATGTCAATTGATTTGAGACGCAAAGACACGTCCATCTGGCGTCTGGCTTCCGTCGGGACTGCCGCCGTTTTCCAACACCTATTGGCAGGCACTTGGAAAGCCTGATACCTGACCATCTTCCTTGTGTCTTACAGATATGCCTGATACAGTTCGGACCAGGCGTATAGATTACCTATTCTCAGAGCCCTGCACTGCGTGCGAAGATAGAAGATACATCATGCCTCGGACAACCTTTCGCTTCTATGAAGAGTTGAACGATTTTCTCCCTGCGGAGAAGAGAAAAAAGGCTTTTTCAGTCTCCTTTCCCGCGCAAAGCAGTGTGAGGGATGTGATTGCATCTTTGGGTGTATCTGATGGGGAAGTCGACTTAATCCTCGCTGATGGGGTATCAATCGGTTTGGACTATTCCCTCCAGGGTGGAGAGTACGTCAGTGTCTATCCAGTCTTTGAATCTCTTAACATTCGTTCGTGTACCAACGTGAGATCCGATCCCCTCAGATGCCTTACATTTGTGGCAGATGTCCACCTTGGGAGACTCGCGAAATACCTGCGGCTTTTTGGTTTCGACACCCTCTACAACCCCGGTGCTGACTCTCGTGACCTGGTTGATGTCTCGGTCCGGCAGGGCCGGGTGTTACTAACCCGGAACAAAAATCTGCTCAAGCACAAGGCAATCAGCCGCGGGATTTTTGTTCGAGAGGTCGATCCAATGATGCAACTCAAGGGCATTTTCAAATGTCTAGACTTGTATTCGGATGCTCGTCCCTTCTCAAGATGCCTTTGCTGCAGCAGACTTATTGAAAGAATCTCGGAGAAAGAGGTTACCCGCAGACTCCCATTGCGGGTCCGGGACAGCTATCAAACATTCTCCTTTTGTCGATCTTGTGATCGGGTCTACTGGAAAGGGATACACTACAGGCGGATGCGCACTTTCGTGGAGGATATGCTCGGATCGAAGGTTAGGTTCTTATTGACTTGATAGGATGGATCCTATAGGCTTCCGGCCCGTGGATTTGGCAAGCATCAGGGACATTGGCGTGGCGGCCGCAGCTCGGGGGGGTGAGATTCTGCTGCATTACTGGGGCAGAACCCACAGCGTTGAGAAAAAGGGCATCATCGATTTGGTGACAGAGGCGGACTTGGCCTCTGAAGAAGCAATCATTCAGGTAATACGAGCTGCTTTCCCTGAGCACGCGATCTTTGCAGAGGAAACCGGCAAGACGCCCGGGACGGCGCCGCACGAGTGGATCATAGACCCCCTCGATGGAACGACGAATTATGCACATCACTTGCCTGAGTTTACCGTCTCCATTGCCTTTGCCCTTGAAGGCGAGATGGCATTCGGCGTAATCTTGAATCCAGTTGCTGGAGAGCTTTTCTGCGCCACGCGTGGGCAGGGCGCCCGACTCAATGGCCAACCCATTCACGTGTCTAACACAAAGATTGTGCGTGAGAGCCTGCTTGTCACAGGCTTTCCTTACGATCTCCCCCCGGTGATTCGACCCTTGATGGAAAGACTCGAACGATGCCTCCTTGCTGCCCAAGGCGTTCGGCGGCTGGGGTCAGCGGCCTTAGATCTGTGTTACGTTGCCTGTGGCAGATTTGACGGATTCTGGGAACAGAATTTGGCCCCATGGGACACAGCAGCAGGGTGGGTCATAGCCCGGGAAGCCGGGGCAATGATCTCAGACTTTTCACATGGACCCTACGGCCTTGACAAAAAGGAAATCTTGGCTACTAATGGCCTTATCCATCAGGAGATGACAGAGCTGTTGACCTATCATGAGAAATAAGATTCTGGATTCTAAGGTTCTGGTGAGCGAGTCAGACTGCTTCGGGAGTTATGACCCTGATGACGCTATTTGCCAAAAGTGGTGTCAGTTGAGTATTCGGTGCGCTATTGCGCAGCATCAACATGAGGAGCTTGAGATACTCGAGAATCTCTTCGAGGCTGAGTTCGAATCCGATAGGGTGCAGTAACTTTATCTAAAAGCACCAGAGGGTGACACACCTCGGTTTTGCCTGCCAGGCTACTTCGGCTTACTCCTTCCGCAAACTGGATCAGGCACCCTGTACAACCCGTAACAAGCACATCGGGGACCACCTTCTCCAGGTCTTTCATACGACGATCCAGAATCTTCATCGATAGAGAAAAGTGGGACAGGTTAAACTCCCCTCCATGACCGCAACATTGCTCCGGATGCGGTGTTTCGACCAATTGCACTCCGGGTAGCGCCTCCAGAAGCCTTCTTGGGGGATGGGTAATGCCCTGCCCAATCCTCAGGTGACAGGGTTCATGATAGGCAACCCGTAGGGGCTTGGTATGCTGTGAGGCCTCGGTCTGCTTCAGAGCTTTAAGGTATTCATCCAGGCCAAGACGTTCCACAAGAAATGTCATGGCGTCCATGTGCTTCTCTGCAATTGAAGCTGCTCTATCAGCGTGTGAAGAGCTGTCAGGAAAAAGCGAGGCGAGGGCCTTAAGATGGGATCCGCAAGAAGCGCAAACGGTCAAGATGACATCCACATCATGGGCTTCAAAGACCTCAATATTCCTTTCAGCAAGCTCCTGCGCAGTTCCTGTATCCCCTGACACATAGGCGGGAAGACCGCAGCAAACTTGGTCCTGTGGCACGATCAGCTTTGCTCCTGTATGACGCAGGATGCGTGCAAGGGCCCATGCAGCATCCGGGAAGAGGTAGTTCGCGCCGCAGCCAACAAAGAATCCAACCCGCGGGCCCTTCACCTTCACACTTGTTGCAGATCGGATGGCATGCAGAAAAGGCCTCCAGGCAATGGGAGGAACCGTGTTCCTCCCTGTGAAAAATGAAAGGGGAAATCGAAGGTGGAGTCCGCTTGTTTCGGGGATCTTCTTACACGCCAGGGCTTGAAGGAGCGCACCCCCTTTGAGCAGGAGTCTGGCGGTCAAACGCCCTTCTCGCACGGCCTTTAGTACAGCGCTGCGAGATTCGTCTCTTTTTCCGACTTTGAAAAGCTGCTGTCGGCCTGCTTGCATAATCAGGGTTGTGTCAACCCTATTGGCGCAAATCTGGGCGCACGCGCCGCATAGAAGACATCTCGACAATATCTCTTCAAGGCGTTCTGACCACTTTGCACTTCCGGCTTCTATGCACTCCAGCAAGGCCAGTTTGCCCCGGGCCACGTCTGCTTCTTGAAATGTGGCCTGGTAGACAGGGCACACGCTCATGCATTGGCCGCAGCGCTTACATCGGTTTTGATCGGTTTCCATAGCCAAAGGGCCCTTTGGAGGGAATAAACAAATCATAACACAATGCACTTTCCATGGAAACGGAGGGCGCATTTCCTGTACCGCGCCGGATGGCAATAGAGGAGCTTCAATGGGGGATATCTGTTTCCTGGCGTGCCTCCGCAACCGTATGTGCGATAGAAACCATCGATGTGGATAACGAAGACAGCGCGGACTTCTGGAGCGGCGGACTGGACTACTATTTGAGGGGTCGGGGAGTTTCTTGGAACGACTTGACGGAAACTTTCAGTTTTCGCGGGACTTAGCTTTGGGGGAAGCCGCAGCCACCGAAGTGTAACGAAGGTGGAATGCGGAGGGGGAAAAGCATCCCCCAAGGGCTATACTGGTTCTCATAAATGTGTTCCGATTGGCCTGACGGAGCAACCTCCGCTCTCGCCTGTTTGACCATTGTTGAGCCTTCTGAAGGCTCGCTCCGCTAAAATGCAAAAACTCGTCCCGCCTTG
>JASFIH010000088.1:0-5254 GCA_050122775.1 Deltaproteobacteria bacterium | reverse complement strand
ATCCGCAACTGTTACAGCATGGATCTGGCCATAGAGTCCAGAACAGCCTGCAGCGTAAGACAAAGGAGACGAAACGGCATGCATGGTTCTAACAGCCGTGCCGGCTCATCCAAGATGATGCAGTATGAGCTGGAACACCAACGCACTGAGCTGGGCACAGGGCAGTTTGCATGTGTTCCGGTGGAGGAAGTGGATTTCGAAGTTGCCCTGGACTACCTCCGGGATCATCCCAACGACGTGTTTATGCACAAGTATCTCCTTCACGAGGCGGGCAAGTTTGGGCCGAACCTGACACGCGAATTGATTCAAGGCAGCATAGACGAGGACCCGCTTCTTGCAGCACTGATGTACGAAGCCTGTGTGCTCAATGAACGACTGCATTCCCTGACGAGTGAATTCAGCAGAATTGATGTCAAGGCATTGGCTCAGCATTCGCCGTTGATCTATATCAAATGGTCTCTGCAGGGGGGCGTGGATGAGAAGGCTTATTGGCGCAAGCTGTTTTCCGAGAACATTCTCTCACACAAGCCCGCAATGCCGCCCAATGACATGGAGTCCTCCATTCCCTTTGATCAGGCGGCCTTAGACGCATGGGCCAAGAGTGTGGTGCCAATCAAGGCGCTCTCGGATCCAGCTCGAGGAGGAAGATTACCGGAACGTGACACCGAAGAAAGACCCAGCGCCGTGGAGACAGCATCAAGGGCCATGGAAAGGTTGAAACGCATCGACCTCAAGGGCGGTGAGCAAAGCGCAAATCAGGCGAGCCTCAGCCCCCATGCCCTTAAAATGCAATGGGTGCTTCACGTTCACGTATCTACAGGAAGGAACCATTGGGAACTGGCTGGCCTCCAGACGAGCTATGGCAAAGGCCTCCATCCTGACCAGGCAAGGGCTTCATGCCTCATGGAGGTCGTTGAACGGGTTTCCTCTTTTGCGAGTTTTGACGCACACGGTACGCTTCACTACAAGAACGGTCACGCTCTGACCCTGGCAACCTATGAAGATTTGAGGAAAAGGGATGAAAAGGCTTTGAACCCCAACGTGTTGCACCTTGAGGTTCCCTATGAAAACCAGCTCCTTCACTGGGTACCTGCTGTACAGGTGGATAAACACGGCGCCCATGCTATCTATGTGCCAGCCCAGTTGGTCTTCCTGTTCTGCAATCTCGATGAGGTCAGCCTAACCAGCGGCCTTCCATCTACGGGTCTGGCTTCGGGCAATACCTTAGAGGAAGCCAAGCTCCACGCCCTGCTTGAGTTCGTGGAAAGAGACGCCGAAAGGCTCATGCCGTACAGCCTAGACAGATGTTTCGTGCTTGAATCCGAACAAGCCGCGGTCAAGGATATTCTTGAGAGTTCGAAAGGGGCGGGAGTTGAGGTTCAATTCCTCGATATGCGTACCGAGTTGGGCATTCCGTGCTATAAAGCATTCGTGCAGGGCCCGAACGGAGAGATCCTAAAAGGATGTGCGGCCGACTTGGACGGGAGACGGGCGGTTGCGTCGGCACTGACCGAGATGCCGTATCACCGCTCCTGGTTCGACCCGGTACCTGTGCCGGGTGACTTGGACAGAGTCAAGGACGGTGACCTTCCAAACTACTCGTCAGGCAGTGCCGGTCAGGACCTTAGGCTTCTGGAGGAGCTCTTGATCATAAACGGCTACCGACCCGTCTATGTCGACTTGACACGAGAGGATCTGGATATTCCGGTTGTGAAAGCCCTGATCCCCGGGTTTGAGATGTTTGCCGAGTTCGACCGTTTTTCGAGATTCAGCCTTCGTCAGTTTGGACATTACCTCGCTATGTTCAAATGAGCCAGAAGGAGAGAATTCGGCAAGAGGAAGAGTGACATAGCATGACTCGGCATTTTGTTTACGGACCTGTTCCCTCGCGGAGACTGGGCCGCTCTCTGGGTGTTGATCTGGTTCCCTTCAAGGTCTGTTCGTATGATTGTATCTATTGCCAGCTCGGACGGACAAAAGAAAAGACAATTGAACGCAAGCCATATGTGCCTGCGGAGACAATCCTGAAAGCGGTGCGCCAGAAGCTCAAAGGGGGCATTCGTCCGGACTGCATTACCCTGGCAGGTTCAGGAGAACCGACCTTAAACAGTGAAATCGGGTCACTGATTCACGAAATCAAAAAAATGACGGACATCCCAACTTTTGTCTTGACCAATGGCTCCTTGTTGGCAGACAGATGGGTCCGTGAGTCCTTGATGGAGGCAGATGCGGTCTTGCCTTCACTTGACGCCCACGACCAAGAGGGATTTCAAACCATCAATCGCCCCCATGCTGCAATCAGCTTCGAAAACATGCTGGAGGGCTTGATTACTTTTCAGAGGGAATATCCTGGCGATATCTGGCTGGAAATCTTTGTTTTGGATGGCATCAACGCTGGCGAAAGTGACGCCTTGGCGTTCAAGCACCTGGTCGAAAAAGTGGAGCCTCAGAAAATCCACCTCAACACAGCAGTACGTCCTACCGCAGAGACCTATGCACGTCGAGTTCCCCCAAAACAGATGGCCAACTTCTGCAAGATCTTGGGCAAAAAGGCCGAAGTAATTGCGCCGTTTAGGGGTACTAAGAAACATGAAACAGGCAAGGCCATTGAGGAGGAGTTATTGAGCCTCCTTGCAAGGCGCCCCTGCACGTTGGATGATATCTCTTTCGGGCTCAACATGAACAAGGATGAACTGGTGCAATACGTGGAGGCGTTGGTTGAAAAGCATGTGATTGAGGCGGTGAAGCGGGGTACGGTGGTCTATTATCAGCCCAAGAAGCTTCCTTGACCATATCCTTGGGGCCTCGCGGCCAGACGTTGGGAATGCCCGCCTGGAGGGGGGCGAGTCTCCTGAAAGGCGCAAGGAGGACATCGTTATATGGACACCACAAAGGATCATAGCCGCGGAGCAGCTAAAGAGGATGCAACCGCGGATGCGCAAGCTCAGGCGGTTGAAGAGTCCTTAGGGCTTATCAAACACAAGTTTCTGGTCATGAGTGGCAAAGGGGGTGTTGGCAAAACAAGCGTTGCCGCCAATGTGGCCATGGCCCTTTCGAAAAAGAGAGCCAAGGTTGGGCTGATGGATGTGGATCTGCATGGTCCTGACATTCCGAGAATGCTTGGATTAAAGGGACTACTTGAGATCGGTGCAGATAAACGGTTGGTTCCCAAGCCGTACTCGGATAGCCTGAAGGTCGTCTCCATTGAGTCGTTGACCCAAGACACGGATGAAGCCGTGATCTGGCGGGGGCCCCTGAAGATGCACCTCATCCGCCAGTTTATATCAGAGGTCCAGTGGGGCCCACTGGATTATCTGATTATTGATTCGCCGCCAGGTACGGGGGATGAACCGCTTTCCGTGGCACAGATAATCAGGGATGCCAGGGCAATTATTGTGACCACGCCACAAGAGGTATCTCTTGCTGACGTTCGGAAGTCGATCAGTTTCTGCAGAACTGTCAAAATGCCCGTCTTTGGATTGATAGAGAACATGAGTGGCTTGGTGTGCCCCCATTGCGAAAAGCCTATGGATCTGTTTGGCACTGGAGGGGGCTTGCGCACTGCAATGGCCATGAATGTCCGATTCCTCGGTCGGATCCCTTTTGATCCGAGAATGGTGGAGTGCGCTGACGCAGGGGAGTCATACCTTGAGAAATATCCGGATGCGGAGGCAACGAAGGCCTATGATCGCATTGTGGAGCTGATCAGACAGGATAGCTCGAAAACCGCGCCTGGGTCCAAATCTGCAGTCCAAGGCACGTAGCACTTCGCCCTGGATTGACTTCTCTGGCAAGAGTCGTTAGTTTGGAAATAGAGTATATCCCAGCAGGAGTTGAAGACCGCGTATGGCTGTGAAGAGGATACTGACTTACCCTGATACGGTGCTGCGTGAAAGGGCCGAGCCTGTCACCAATATTGACGGTAAGGTCCAGCAGCTTATCAACGATATGGCCGAAACCATGTACCGTGCCCCCGGCGTGGGGCTGGCGAGCAACCAGGTGGGGGAGCCATGCCGAATAATCGTGTTTGATACCTCTGCCAAGGATGAACCGAATAATCTTGTTGTTCTCATCAACCCCGAGATCGTTGAAGCAAGTGGGGTGATTGTTGACGAAGAAGGGTGTTTAAGCGTCATTGACTATAAAGCCGACGTTAAACGCGCTGCTTGTGTTACTGTGAAGGGTGTAGACAGAGAGGGGAACCCGGTTACCCTCAGACGAGAAGGGCTTCCTGCTATCGTACTGCAGCACGAGATTGATCACCTGAACGGTATTCTCTTTATAGACCGTATCAGCACACTCAAGCGAGAGCTCTACAAGAGGAGGTTAAAGAAGCTATTGAAGCAACGGCAGGCTCCCAAGCTGTGACTTTCGCACAATTACGATCTGACCTCAAGTGGCGCCAGGAGGAAGGAATCGCCTTGTTGCTTGACGCAGAGACCAAACATACGGATGGTTGAGGTTAGCGGTCTGCCAAGGAAAAAATCCATTGCATCCGCGTCTACGTTAAACTTGTCTGTTAAACTGGGTCTCAGGTAATGGTCAAACTGGAGAAGGGCAAGAATCTCATCGACTGCCGTGCTAGAATCAGATCCTTCAAGACGCCTCACGGCCGACTCAAGCTTTGCGTAGGCGCATCGGCGCTCGTGGGCGTCAATAATCTTGAGCATACCATCATCTGATTTCATGAGGTCTTTTCTCTCAAGGTAAGGCCTCGCCATGACTTCCTTGAATCCGCGCAAATCCCAGCACTGCAATGCCCTGCACTCGACCGGTCTGTGCTTGTAAATCTTGCAGGACTTTTCATCGTCACTGTAAAAAATGCACGACCAGGTTTCGCCCTGTCCTTTGATCTTGACCATTTCCTGTTCGAGGACCATCAACGTGTCATCAATATTGCGCACCACTTCACCCTTTCTCAGGGTGTACACATGTGCCATCTGCAGGATGCCGTTCGGGAAGAGGATGGCATCTTCATCATGCAACGTGGGGCCTCCTTTCATACAACAGGTCCCGCAGCGAATGCAGTGGGTGCGTGGTTCCTCTTTGCTGTGATCGGCTGGGTGGTTGGCTCTAGACACGGTATCCTACAACAGGCAGTTAGGTTACGGTGACGGGCTCTCGCCCCATATGAAGATCCTGAAACCGAAAACAAGAAACCCCGTCCTCGGGGAGACGGGGCTTCTGACTCGCTCTTCAACCGGGCGGTTTGTTGGCCGCAGCACCAAAATTCAAATTACACTTTTCGTTCTCA
>JASFIH010000087.1:0-5361 GCA_050122775.1 Deltaproteobacteria bacterium | reverse complement strand
TAAACCACCAGATAACAGTTAGTTACTGTCTTTTTGAGGGATCGGGGCATTTCTTCTTACCCCGATGTCTCCGTCAAGTCGTTCCAAGAAGCTCCCCCGACTTCTCATCTATTTCACTCGAGCACCCATATAGGCCTACCATACAAGGTCCCGAGAGAGTCTCACAGACAATGGTCCTCGTAAACAGGGTGCGTTTCGGGTTGGTAATGACGTCTTCTGATCGGGCCCTTAAGGAGCACTTTCCCAAAAATTGCCGTGGCGGAGAGGGTGGGATTCGAACCCACGATCCTGCTGTAAACAGGATACCGCTTTTCGAGAGCGGGGCCTTCAGCCACTCGGCAACCTCTCCACAATCGTGTTTGAAAACTGCACGATAAGCCGTGTGCGATCAGCCCGTCATGTCATGTTTTGAGTCTACTCGGAAATGAGCAAGATGTCCCCATTATATTGCTGCGCTGCAGTCACAGGCCGCAAGATAGTCGTTTAATAACCCTTTCGAAGGGGTCTGTCAACACGCGGAAGTGCACCCGATTTTATGCCTTGCACAAGTCTACTCTTTCTAGTAGTCGTAAAAATTGGCTGTGGCCGCTGTGGATCAGCAAGAATGCGGAATTCACGACGGTATTCAAACTGGACCGCATTCCACGATCCATCAGGAGGACAAGATAGGAACCATCGAGCCAACGCGATTCGGAGCAGCAAGATATGGCCAGATTACTCCCCTTTAAAGGGATCCTTTATAACCTAGAAAAAGTGCCGGACTTGAAAGGAGTGATCACACCGCCGCACGACATCATTTCGGCGATGGAGCAAGAGGCATACTATAAAGCGCATCCTCAAAACATGATTCGCTTAATCCTGGGCAAGGTTTACCGGGATGATACCGAGCAGGACAATCGTTACACCCGTGCGGCGAAGTCTTTCCAGAGTTGGTTGGATGAAGGCATACTCAGCCAGGACAAAGACCCCGCCTTTTATGTAACCGAGATGGACTACAGGATAGACGGAGAGGTCCGTACCCGGCTCGGTTTCATTGCATTGGTAGAACTGGCAGAGTTTGAGAAGGGCATCATACGACCCCATGAAGAAACCTTTTCGGCAACAAATACAGATCGTCTCCGACTCATTGAGGCGTCACGGGCAAATTTCAGCCCGATATTTTCCCTATTCTCAGATCATGGAAACGAGGTTCTTGCATCACTCCGAGCTGGTATTAAGTCCCTCCGACCGGATCTTGACTTTGAGGATCTCAAGGGATATCGCCACCGGCTTTGGCGGCTAAAAGACCCGAAGATCCATAAGGAGATTGGACACAGGTTGGCCGACCGCTCCATTTACATTGCGGACGGGCATCATCGGTACTGGACGGCTCTGCAATACCGGAATCAGGTTAGGTCAAAGCGGTCTTTATCAGGTCCGGATGATCCGTGTAATTTTGTCATGATGTATCTCACCAGCATACAGGATCCCGGCCTTGCCCTGCGTCCTGTGCATCGGGTGGTTTGCAGGGCGGACAAAACGGACATGGAGGGCTTTTTCCGTCGAGCCGGTGCCTATTTTGACGTGGAGACGCTTCGCTTCGATTCTATGGACCGCAAGGTGATGGACGAGGCGGCCCTGAGCGAGGTTATGACAAGTGCCAACGGCACAGTCATAGGTGCAGCCTTGCGAGACGACAGAAGCTTTTACCTCCTTCGCGTCAAGAAGGGAATCACGGACCACCTGCTTGATAAAGGAATCCCGGAGCCCCTCAGAAAGCTTGATGTGACCCTGGTGACGAAGGTTGTTCTTGAGAAGATCCTGTCGCTTGACAGTTCTGCCCTAGACGACGAGCGGTCTATCCGTTATGTTAGCACCATTGGTGAGGCCTTGGATGCAGTTCGCGTAGGGAAATGCCCCATTGCCCTGATCCTTAGACCCACCAGGCTCGATCAACTCCAGGAGGTCTCGGATGCAGGCCTCATTATGCCCAGGAAATCGACCTATTTTTACCCCAAAGTCATGGATGGGCTTGTCATCAATAGAATCGGAGATGATTAGTTGGTTAAAACCATTTCAAAGCCCTATCTAACGCCCGATCGCTGGATTGAGAACCTGTTTGAAATGCTCATCCAGCTGGAGCGGGACTGCTTCCCTGCTCTCGCCTTCCCGTCTAACGCGATCTGAGGTTTTGAAATAGCTCCTCGTCAGTGGTCATTTGGAACCACATCCCTGACCATTGACGAATGACCTATAGCAAATGACCACAACAGACAGCCTGTTTCAAGGCAGGCTCAAAATCACCCAGAAGAAGAAAGGCTATCGATTTTCGATTGACGCTGCTATCCTGGCGCATCATGTGGATCTCAGAGCCGGCGACATTGCGGTTGATCTCGGCACGGGTTGCGGGATCATCCCCCTGATTCTTGCGCTTCAAACCCCTTCGGCACAGATTTACGGGATTGAGATTCAGAAGGATCTGGCTGAACTGGCTTCCAGGAACGTACGAGAGAACCACCTGGAAAGAAGTATTCGTATCATCCGGGGAGACATCAAGGATTGCAGATCCTACTTGTCTCCTGGGACGGTTGATGTTGTCTTCAGCAATCCTCCGTATCGGAAAATGGATGCTGGACGTATCAATCCGGAGCAAGAGCGGGCAGTGGCACGACATGAGGTCAAGATCTCTCTTTTGGATTTGGTTTCTGTTGCAGAGAGTCTGCTCAAGCCCTCTGGTCGGTTTGTCGTCATCTATCCAGCCGACCGGCTCATTGATCTTCTCGTAAATATGCGAACCTTCAAGATAGAGCCCAAACGGCTCAGATTGATTCACCCGAAGCAAGGGTCAGAGGCTATACTGACTGTCGTAGAAGGGACAAAATTCGGTAATCCGGGAATAGAGATTAACACCCCGTTAGTCATTTATGGATCTGAAGGAAGGTACACGGATGAGGC
Organism: Deltaproteobacteria bacterium; assembly: GCA_050122775.1. GTDB lineage: Bacteria > Desulfobacterota > Desulfobacteria > Desulfobacterales. Next base: position 2,427 of record JASFIH010000087.1, on the reverse strand, counting down.
CCTACAAGTGATAGGGGAGTAGAGATCGTGGCGTAATGTGGATCATACATCGCCGCGTAGCGGACCGATTCTGAACCGTATCTCCTCAACTACTTCTTTTCCAAGGTTTTCGTTGAGCTTTGCAATCAGTTCAGGCTTTAAGAATTGAAGTTGCTGCATCCAAGGGGCGCTTGAGACGTTGACCAGAAGTAATTTCCCTTTGATTGCTTCCGGTCGAGCATTTTGAGCAATGGTTGTTCCTACTACGTCCTCCCATTGCTGCCAGAGCCTATGGGCGTCCAGATCAACATCAATCCTTGATGCCTTCATGGCCTGCTGCAGGATTGTGCCAAGGGGAGCGGGTTTGCCCATGTTTTCCCTCATGCGCTTCATGACAAGATTGACTATATAATCTTTTGAAATACTGCCTGTCAACATCATCTCTTCTCGTTTTTCCTTGACTATAGGAGGCTGTGTAGCTATTCTGAATTTAATACGTATTCGAAAATTGTTAATTGTTATTAGATACGAAGGAATAGGAGTGTCTTATGCCTTGGGATTGGGACAAATTGAAACAACAACACCAAAGATCTAAAAGTGGTGTTCCGCCGGGAGTGGAAGAGGTGGCCCAGAAATTCAAGAATTTGAAACTGCCTGGTGGTTGGATCATACTCGTCATTGCGCTTGCCATCTATCTTGGGAGCTCTGCTTTCTATACCGTGGCCGTGGATGAAGTAGGTGTCGTTCAGAGGTTTGGCAAATACGTGCGCACGGTTGAGCCGGGTCTTCACTTCAAGCTTCCCCGGGGTATAGAGAAGGTCACCAAGGTCAAAGTGCGTTTTGTTTACAAAGAGGAATTCGGTTTGCGAACGCTTGAGGCCGGCGTGCGAACCCGCTACGCGGCTGGGGAGGCGTATGAGGACGAATCCTTGATGCTCACGGGAGATCTCAATGTGGCAGTGGTCCCCTGGATCGTCCAGTACCGGGTCAAAGATCCTTACAAGTACCTATTTAAGGTCATGAATGTGAGAAACACCCTCAGAGATTTGTCAGAGTCCACCATGCGCTTGGTCGTGGGTGACAGAAGCATCAATGAGGTGATCAGCAAACGCGAAGAGATTGCCGTTGAGGCACAGACATTCTTGCAGAAGGAGTTGGATGAGGCGGAGACAGGGATCAACGTGGTGACTATTGAGATGAAAAAGACCAACGTGCCCGAACCGGTCCAACCCTCTTTTAACGAGGTAAACCAGGCTGTTCAAGAGAAGGAGCGCATGATCTATCAGGCCAGGGAGGAATACAACAAAGCGATTCCTGCTGCCAAGGGAAATGCTGAGAAGACGATCAAGGCTGCTGAGGGATATGGGCTCGACCGGGTCAACCGCGCCAAGGGCGATGCCGCAAGGTTCTCTGCGCTGTTCAAGGAATACGCCCGGGCAAAGGATGTAACGCGCAGGCGCCTTTATCTCGAAGCCCTCCAGGACCTCTTTCCGAAGTTGGGTAAGAAATACATTATTGATGCCAAGCAGAAGAACCTCCTGCCGTTGCTCAATCTGGGTAAGGAAGAGGGGGGCCAAAGATGAATAAAGGACTCTCAGTTTTGATTCCGTTCATTATTGTCCTCCTGCTCGTCTTTGGGGGGATCTACACAGTGGATGAGACCGAACAGGTGGTTGTGACGCAGTTTGGGAAGGTCGTTGGCGAACCGAAAAAAGATCCCGGCTTCTATCTCAAGATTCCCTTCATACAGCATACGAATTATTTTCCAAAGAACCTCCAGGAGTGGGACGGCGACCCAGGACAGATCCCGACCTTGGACAAGACATTTATCTGGGTGGACACCTTCGCCCGTTGGAAGGTCGTGGACCCGCTGAAGTTCTTCCAGACGGTGAACAACATGACCGGTGCTTTGGGGCGCCTTGACGACATCATAGACCCGGCAGTCCGCAACCTGGTCACTTCCTATCCGCTCATAGAAAGTGTGCGCCGGACCAATCGAGAACTGGATACGTTTGAGCTCGGCCTAGATCAGGAAGAAATGAGGGATAAACGACAGTTGGGGACAGTGAAGGTCGGCCGGGGGAAGATAACCAAGGAGATCATGGAGCAGGCTCAGCCAAAGTTGGCAAAGTTTGGCATTGAATTGGTTGACGTCAAAATCAAGCGGATCAATTACGTCGAGGAGGTTCAAAAATCGGTTTTTGGGCGAATGATCGCAGAACGGAAACAGATTGCTGAAAAATTCCGTTCCGAGGGCAAAGGAGAGGCGCGCAAGATCGAGGGGGAAACGGAAAGGGAGATGAAGCGGATCACCTCAGAGGCGTACAAAACGGCCCAGGAGATCATGGGCAAAGCCGATGCTACGGCGACAAAGACGTACGCTGATGCTTTCGGGCTTGACCCTGACTTTTACTCTTTCGTAAAGACCCTGGAGATTTACCGAGAAAC
>JASFIH010000086.1:0-5372 GCA_050122775.1 Deltaproteobacteria bacterium | reverse complement strand
TGAGCGCTCGTCGTGGATCCGAAAGATGTTTGAGGAAGGAGCCCGCCTCAAGGCCAAACATGGTGCTCAGAATGTCTTCGACTTCAGCCTTGGCAATCCCAACCTGGAACCCCCTGCCCGTTTCAAGAAAGCCCTGGTGAATGTAGCAAAGGCCTCAGAAAGCGGATACCACGCTTACATGCCCAATATCGGATACCCGTTTGTGCGTGAGGCCGTGGCCGAGTACGTCTCACACGAACAGGGTGTAGCCGTCACAGCAAATGAGGTCGTCATGACCTGTGGGGCTGCCGGCGCCCTGAATGTGATCTTGAAGGCGATCATCGAACCCGGTGATGAGATCATAACCCCGGCCCCTTTTTTCGTGGAATACACCTTTTACGCAGACAACCACGGGGGAATCCTCAAGACAGTGCCCACCAAGTCGGATTTTACCCTCGACCTACAGGCCATCGGGGCAGCCATCAAACCCAGCACGAAAGCCGTTCTGATCAATTCTCCAAACAATCCCTCTGGTCAAATCTACGATGAGAAAGACCTCTTAGCCTTGGGAAGGCTCTTAATTGAAGAAGGCAAGAAGCTGAATCGAACCATTTATCTTATCTCGGATGAGCCCTATCGAAAGATCACGTTTGATGGGGTGAAAGTCCCCAGCATATTTCCCTGCTACACCGAGAGCATGATCGTCACTTCCTATTCAAAGGATCTTTCTATTCCTGGGGAGCGGATCGGCTTTCTGGTCGTAAACCCTCAAGCCAAGTACAAAGAAGATCTTCTGGCCGGGATGGCCCTTGCCAACCGTATCCTTGGATATGTGAATGCCCCTGCCTTGATGCAACGCGTCATTCAATCTTTGCAGGGGGTGTCTGTGGATGCAACCATCTATCAGAACAAGAGGGACGCACTTTGCGACGGCCTGTCTGGGTGTGGATACGAATTCGTCAAACCAAAAGGCGCATTTTACCTTTTCCCCAAGACTCCCATCTCGGACGACGTCGCCTTTGTAAGGGCGCTCCAGGAAGAACTCATCCTGACCGTACCAGGAAGTGGTTTTGGAACCCCAGGCTATTTCCGCGTGGCGTTCTGTGTGGATGATGAGACGATTCAGCGCGCCCTTCCAGGTTTTCGGCGGGCCTTGAAGCAATTTTGATTGTGACCTCTCCAGACAATCAATAGTTAGTGCCCATCCATGAATGAATCCTTGAAGCATAGGCACTAACGTAAGTTTCCAATTCAGAAATGAACAATTTTCCGCAAGGTCAAGGAAAACAAGGGGGTTGCGCGGAGGCGTACCGAGGTATGTCGCACAAGCAGCGCCGCAGTTTGACACCGAGGTTGTGGAAGAGAGCCATTTATGGATGGAAACTCGTTATTCAGCCCAAGATTAACAGTGCGCCCATCATGGAAGCATTTTCCTTGACAAAGTCCCCTTTTTTTGTAACAAATCAACACCTTATTGGTCGCTGATTCTCTGTTGAATTCTGCTGTCCCGGACAACTGCCAGGAGAATCTTTTGGCTGAAGGAGGCCAGGAAGACTGGTGTCATCAAACGTGACCAGGGAGGGTGAAGTCCTGTTAGAACTCGAGGACATTCACATGTATTTCGGCCGTGTAGGTGCGCTGTCCGGTGTCAGTCTCCAGGTCAAGAAAGGAGAAATTCATTCTGTTATCGGCCCCAACGGAGCCGGCAAGACGGTCATGATGAATTGCATAAACGGCCTCTATCATCCACAAAAGGGAGACATCTACTTCAAGGGGAAAAAGATCAACAAGCTTAAGCCTTATGAACGGGCTTCATTGGGCATTGCCAGAACCTTTCAGAAAGTCGAGGTGTTTGGTGGCATGACGGTCCTCGGTAACATTCGCCTCGGCCGTCATATCCACCTCAGATCTGGGATTGCTAGCGGATCGCTGTATATTGGAAAGACCGCCCGTGAGGAAGTTGCACACAGGGCCTTCATTGAAGAAGAAATCATCGATCTTCTGGAAATTGAACACATTAGGAACACACCGGTGGGCATGCTTCCATACGGACTTCAGAAGCGGGTTGAACTGGGTCGTGCCTTGGCCTTGGAACCTGAGCTTCTGCTGCTCGATGAGCCTTTGGCTGGCCTTAACCTAGAAGAGGTAGAGGACATGGCCCGTTTCATCTTGGACATCAATGAAGAAGAGCGTTGGAAGGTAACGTGTATCTTGGTGGAGCATGACATGGGCGTGGTCATGGATCTCTCTGACCGGGTATTTGTACTCAACTTTGGAAACAAGATCATAGATGGCACGCCTGCAGAAGTCCAAAATCATCCTGAGGTCATCAAGGCTTATCTCGGTGAAGAGGATCTCTATGCCACGAGACGATGAAAGGGGGCCTTCAGGCAGAAAAATTACAAAGGACCTGACAATCCCCAAGCTCTTCCGTGAAAGCGCGACAAAGTATGGCAAAGATAAGGTCGCCATGCGGGAGAAGGAGTTTGGCATCTGGCGCCCCATCACGTGGCATGACTATCTGGAAAACGTCAAATATCTTGCCCTTGGTCTCATTAGCCTTGGCCTGAGGGATGGAGACAAGGTCGCCATGATTGGTGACAACCGTCCTGAAGGGTTATGGGCTGAGATGGCCACGCTATGTGCCCGTGGGACCGCGGTCTGGCTTTTCCAAGAGTCCCTCATGGATGAGGTTAAGTACATTGTTGATCATTCGGACACGAAATTCCTCTTTGGTGAGGGCCAGGAAGAAGTGGACAAGACCATCTCCATCTTTGACCAGTGTCCCAATCTTGAGAAGGTTATTTGGGATGACCCCAAAGGGATGCGAAACTACGACCAAGACTATTTGATAAGTCTCAAAGAGGTTCAAGCCCTGGGCCGGGAGTTGGATCGAAAGGAGCCCGGACTCTTTGATGAATTGGTCGACAAGGGCCATGGAGGCGAAGTGGCCTTGCTCTTTTATACGTCGGGCACCACAGCACTTCCCAAGGGGGCTTTGCTTTCACATTATAATCTGCTGAGCATGGGCAACAACCTTATGTCGGTGGATCCGTGCTTTGATACGGACGACTTCGTCTCCTATCTGCCCTTTGCATGGATCGGCGAGCAGATGATGTCGATTTCATGCGGCCTCCAGATAGGATTCACCATCAATTTCCCGGAAGAACCCGAAACAGCCCAGGAAAACATCCGAGAAATCGGCCCCCATGTTATGTTTGCTCCCCCGCGGCTCTATGAACAGATGACGCGCACGGTTCAGGTCAAGTATCTGGATGCCTCATGGATTAAGCGGAAGGTGTTTGAATTGGCAACCAAGATTGGCTACCACGTGGCAGACCTGCACTTTCAGAAAAGACCAGTCCCATACCACTGGAAGTTCTTAAAATGGCTGGCTTATGGAAGCATGCAAAAGAAGCTCAAAGACCACCTTGGGCTGAGTCGCGTCCGGTACGCCTACTCCGGGGGCGCTGCCATGGGTCCGGATCACTTCCGTTTCTTCCACGCCCTGGGCGTGAACCTGAAGCAGATCTATGGTCAAACCGAGATCGCGGGGATTTCTGTGGTTCATCGAGACGGTGACATCAAGTTCGACACGGTTGGCGTTCCCATCTTGGAAACCGAGGTGAAGATTACGGAGGATGGGGAGATTATTTCAAAGAGCCCCTCTGTCTTCCTGGGTTATTACAAGAACCCTGAAGCCACACAGGAGACCTTGCGGGACGGTTGGCTTTACTCTGGCGACAGGGGATTCATTGATGAAGATGGTCATCTGGTGGTCTTTGACCGCTCCAAGGACGTTATGACACTCCGGGATGGCAGGCCCTTCTCACCGCAGTATCTGGAAACCCGCCTTAAGTTCAGCCCGTACTTGAGAGACGCGTGGGTGGTTGGTGACCGACGGGATTATGTAGTAGCGGTCACTTGCATCGACTACTCCGTGGTCGGGAAGTGGGCTGATGAAAAGAAGCTCACATACACAAGCTACCCGGAACTTTCCCAAAAGCCCGAGGTATACGCCCTGGTTGAAAAACAGATCCGACAGGCCAACAAGGACCTGCCAGAAGTGGCCCGGGTCAGAAAGTTTATTAATCTTTACAAGGAATTTGACCCGGATGACGACGAACTCACGAGGACACGGAAGTTGCGCCGTGCCTTTGTGGAAAAGAGATACCACGATATCGTTGAAGCCCTTTATTCTGATGCGGATGTTGTGCATATTGATACCACCATTACGTATGAAGACGGTCGAAAATCTCATATCAAGACCGATCTCCAGATCCGGAAAGTTGCGGACGCCTAATCTCAAGGAGCAGAGCCTATGGATGTCTTTTTGATGACGCTGACAACCGGTGTGATGGTGGGGGGCATCTATGCCCTTATCGCCCTCGGATGGGTCTTGATCTACAAGTGCTCAGGGGTCTTGAATTTGGCCATGGGAGAGCTGACCCTCATTGGCGCTTACGTTTCTCTGAGTTTTTATTCCATGGGCATGCCATTTCTGTTGTCGCTCTTTTTCTCGTTGATCATCGGCTTTATTCTCGGCATCCTGACCGAAAGAATATTTCTGGACAGGCTCATTGGGGAGCCGATCTTGTCGGTCATCATGGTAACCGTGGGGCTTTCCTTTTTCTTCAAAGGGACCGTCGAGTTTATCTGGGGCACGGATACCCGGGTTTTCACACCGCCTGTTTTCCCGTTGGAACCAATCCACCTCGGACCTCTGATCATCGGTCAGGTCTACTTGTGGAGCTTTGTTGCAGCCATTATGCTGCTTGTGATCTTCGTGGGTTTCTTTCAATACACGCGATGGGGCCTTGCTATGCAGGCCACGGCAGACGATGAAATGGCCGCGCTGTCTCTCGGGGTCAGCGCCCGTTTTGTTTATGCCACCGCCTGGGCAATCGCCTTCATGGCGGCTGGAGTCGGGGGCACCCTTCTGGGAAACATCAATGGCTTGAACATCTCCGTGGGCTACCTCGGACTTCTGGTTCTGCCTGCCGTTGTACTTGGGGGTCTGAACTCCGTGCCGGGGGCCATCATGGGCGGTATCATTATTGGTGTATTGCAGAATCTGGCGGGGGCTTACCTTGATAAGTACTTCCCGGGCGGTGTCAAAGAGATTGCCCCCTTTGTGTTTATGGTCATCTTCTTACTCTTCAAACCATACGGACTCTGGGGTTGGGAAAGGATTGAAAGGGTGTGAGAAGTTACAAGTGCCTAAAATGCCTAAAGTGCGCTGAAGTTGTTGTGACAAAGATCCAGACTTTAGGCACTGTAGCTCATTCTAGCTCACTTTAGGCACTCTGATGTGGAAGCCATCTTATGTCAACAACATTTCTGCCATGTAGCGTTTACCACGAAGACTATACACAGGATCACGCCTGGTGGCA
>JASFIH010000085.1:0-5377 GCA_050122775.1 Deltaproteobacteria bacterium | reverse complement strand
TGAAGCCACAGGAGGCCAGGATCGTCCAAATAAAGAACACAGCAACGCTGGACAAACTCCGAGTCTCTCGTGCCCTTGAGGACGAAGTCGTCGCAAATCCAGATTTGCACCTGATAGGCCCCTGGGAACCTATGGTGTTTGATGAACAAGGCAATCTCAAGTAGACATGCAGATGTGTCCGGTGAAACGACTGCCTGGCCAGGTCTGAGACGAATCAACCCCGCGCGTGTTGAATGACTCGACGGCGAAATGACATGCAACCAGGATCAGAAACGCGATATCACGTGTGCTCCACGGCTTTTGGGTATGCGGCTATTGCATTTCAGACTGCGCCCTTCCGTGTGAAGCGGGTCTTCCTTCCGCAGCCACACAAAGCGGCTCTCATGCATCACGTGCAAGAGACTTTTCCAGCAAAACCAGGATACATATCGCGGCTCCTCGACATGTGTGAAGACATCAAGGCCTATTTTGAGGGAGCTCGCATAAAGACGCCTTGGGAACTGCTCGATCTAAGTGGACATACCCCTTTGCAACGCCAGGTGCTGAAAGCAGTCGCCAGGGTGCCGTATGGCGAGGTGCGATCGTACGGCAACATAGCCGCCCAAGTTGGCCGTCCTCGGGCCTACCGGTTCGTAGGAACCATCCTGGCCCGAAATCCTTTCCCGATCTACATTCCTTGTCATCGCGTGGTCCGAGCCAACGGTTCGCTTGGTGGTTTTCAGGCTGGAACCGACCTCAAGAGCCGCATGCTTCTGTTGGAAAAATACGGAACGCCACTGTCTTGCTCGGTTTTTCCTTTATGGTAGTCCTCAAAAATATGTTCCGCCTGGTCTGAGGGAGCATGCCTCCGCTCTCGCCGGTTTGGCCATTGTTGAGCCTTCTGAGGGCTTCACAAAATGATAAAAATGGCTCGATCGGAGCCATGCGTCCCCATCTGTAACGGAACGTATTTGTGAGAACCAGTATGGACCAGTCAGAACATATTTGTGAAAACCTGCATAGGGGCTTGACACGAAAGGAGAAATTCTTATTATTCTATCATTTTCCGTCGTACATCCCATACGCCATGTGAGGGGGAAATATGATCCATGTCGAAAATCTGACCAAGTATTATGATCAGCTGTGCGCCGTGGATCATGTGACCTTTGACATTCACAAAGGCGAGATCCTCGGACTACTGGGACCCAACGGTGCTGGAAAGACCACCACGCTGCGAATGCTCACCGGCTTTCTCAGGCCCACCTCCGGCAGTATTCGTGTGAAGGATCGCACCATTGATGAAGATACCCTGGGAATAAAGAGTCTGTTGGGTTACCTCCCCGAATCAGCGCCGCTCTACCATGATATGTTGGTGTATGATTATCTAGGCTTCGTTGCCAATATACGAGGGCTCGACAAGACGGGCAAACACGCCAGAATTCGCCAACTGGCCGACCTCTGTGGGGTGGCCGAGGTAATGCACCAGCCCATTGGCGAGCTCTCTAGGGGCTACAAGCAACGGGTGGGGCTGGCCCATGCCATGATGAGCGATCCGGAAATCCTTGTCTTGGACGAACCAACCTCAGGTCTGGATCCCAACCAAATTGTTGAAATCCGTGAAATCATCAAACATATTGGGCAGGAGAAGACCATCATCCTGTCCACCCATATCCTGAGTGAAGCAGAGGCGACATGTGACCGTGTCGTTATCATCAACCGAGGCAAAATCGTGGCCGACGGGAGCACAGAGGAACTCAAGCAATCCACCAGCGGTGAATACGTCATTGACATCTCCCTTCAGAACGCGGACCTTGCATCCGTGAAAAAAGAATTCCATTCGATGGAAGGCGTGAAGGACATTGTGCGGCTTGACGATGAAGAGGATGGCTTACACGTCAGACTCGTCTGTCAGGCTGCTTCAGATCTCCGAGGAGACATCTACCGGAGAATCAAAGAAACCGAGTGGATTCTCGTTGAACTGCATCGAGAAACAAGAACGCTCGAAAACATCTTCCGTGAGCTCACCAAGGAAGACTGAGATGGCACAGGTAAGGCATATCTTCAGGAAGGAATTCAGGGCCTATTTCGTATCGCCTATTGCTTATATCGTCATATCGATATTTCTTTTGGTGACGGGATGGTTCTTTTTCACAACATTCTTTCTGTATAATCAGGCAGACCTCAGAAACTTCTTTGCTCTCCTTCCCCTTACTTTTTCGTTTGTCATCCCGGCAGTCACCATGCGGCTCTTTTCAGAGGAGCTGAATGTCGGGTCTTATGAGATCTTGCTGACCATGCCAGTGACATTCAGGGACGTGGTTCTAGGCAAATACCTGGCAGCTGTTGCCTTCATCGTGGCCATGCTAATCCCGACACTTGCTTATCCTGTTGCCGTTTCATTCCTTGGCCAGCTCGATTGGGGCCCTGTCCTGGGTGGATACCTCGGGTCGATCCTACTGGGAGGGACTTTTTCTGCTATTGGACTGTTTGCATCGTCTCTGACCCGGAACCAGATCATTGCCTTCATCATCGGGATGGCTGTCTGCTTCACGCTGACGTTGATCGACAAGATGCTCTTTTTTCTGCCTCAATCGCTTCTGAGCATCCTGGAATATCTGGGCGCTGATTTTCACTTTGAGAACATCTCAAAAGGGATCATTGATTCACGGGATGTTGTTTACTTCTTGAGCGTCAGCTTTATCGGACTCTACGGTACGCAATTAGCCCTGCGGGAAAGAAATTAGAAAGAAGAAGTATGGGCCTGAGAAGAGAATCTAAACACTATTTCAAATTCCTTACCTATCTGGCCGTTGTCATTCTTGTCAACGCGGCGGGGATGACGCTCTTTTTCAGAGCGGATCTCACACAAAACCAAATTTACTCTATATCGGAGGCGAGCCAGGAGGTGGTTTCCACACTCTCCGAGCCTCTGACCATTAATGTTTTTTTCACCAAGAACCTGCCCGCACCGCACAATAGCACCGAGAGATATCTGCACGACCTTCTGGAAGAATACGCGGTCTACGCCAACCAAAACTTCAACTATCGCTTCTATGATGTCAGCCCAGACGAAGGGGATACCAGTGAGAAGACCAAGGAAAACCAAGAGCTGGCAAACAACTACGGCATCTTCCCAGTACAGATACAGGTTGTCGAAGAGGATGAGGTCAAGTTCCAGAAGGCATACATGGGATTGGTACTGATTCACGGTGACATCATCGAACGGATCCCCACCATCACATCCACGGACGGTTTAGAGTACCAGCTCACGACGGCAATTCAAAAACTGAACAACAAGATCAGCGCATTGCTCAGGTTGCGCGAAAAGATTCGTGTCTCACTGTTTCTGTCATCTTCTCTGAAAGCCGTAGCTCCTTTCATGCGCCTCAATAGCCTTCCTGAGCTTCCTTCTATGCTGGAAGACATTGTAGAAGAGGCCAACAACAAGAACTATGGCAAACTGGAATTCAGGTATTTGGACCCCACGACTGATGAGAGCGTGGCTGAAGAACTGAAGAAGTACAATGTCCTTAGTCTCAAGTGGCCCGCCCTTTCTGATGGGAAAATACCGCCTGGAGAGGGTGTCATCGGTCTGGTCATGGAATACGGGGAAAAGGTGGTTGAGATCCCTCTTATCCATGTCTTGCGAATTCCGTTCATCGGTAAGCATTACGAACTGATTGACATGAACAATATGGAGGAGATCATCAACGAAAGCGTGGAATCGCTTATCGACATCAACGAAAACGTTGGCTACCTCTCCAGTCACGGCGCACCGGAGCTCCAAAGCCTTCCACCCGGTGGCCCCATGGGCATGCAGCAGCAAGGTGCATTGTCCAACTTTCAGACCCTCGTGTCACAGAATTACAGCATCAAGGAGATCAACTTAAAAGACGCTCGCATTCCCGACAGCCTAAATTGCTTGGTGGTAGCAGGGCCAACGGAAGACTTCTCCGACTATGAGTTGTTTCAAATAGACCAGTTCCTCATGCGCGGAAAGAACCTGGCCCTGTTTTTGGATGCCTTCAAGGAGGTCATGCCGCCAGGAGATGAGTCTCTTAGATTCAACCAACCACCCACCTATGTACCGCTTGATACTGGGCTTGGCAAACTCCTGGAGCATTACGGTGTCCGTATCAAGAAGTCTTATGTAATGGACGAAAATTGCTATAAACAAAGGATCCCTGCACAGTTCGGAGGTGGGGAAAGAGCGATCTACTTTGCCCCTATTATCAAGAGTCAGCATATCGACAGCAAGCTTCCGTTTATGCGAAACATCAAGGGGCTCATTGCGATGAGAATCTCACCCTTGGAGTTGGATAGCGCGCGGATCAAAGAGAATGGGCTGAATGCCAGAGAGCTCTTTTCCTCATCAGAGAAGTCTTGGGAAATGAGCGGGCGAATCAATCTCAACCCTATGTTCATCCGGCCCCCCCAAGCGGGTGATGAGCAGCAGAGCCACCCACTGGCGTACCTCTTGGAGGGCGAATTCCCAAGCTACTTCGCTGGCAAACCAATCCCTGAGAAGAAACCGGAAGACGCCGAAGCTGATGAGGGTTCCGCCGAAGAAGAGGGGGAAGAGGTAACGGACAAAAAATCTGATGTCGATCTCTCAGAAATTGAGGACAAAGGGGCCTTTCTGTCCAAAGGGAAGATGGGAAGGATCTTTCTGATGGCGTCGTCTGAAATGCTTAAAGACAACATACTGGATGAAACAGGGAGAAGTCCCAACGCTATGTTCACCATGAACGTGTTGGACTACCTGAACGACCGCGAAGAAATCGCTATCATGCGAAGCAAAGAGCAACGTTTCAACCCCCTTGATGATACGGGATCGGGGACCAAGACCTTTGTTAAATCTTTCAATGTCGCTGGGCTTCCGCTATTCGTGGTCCTTTTTGGGCTGCTTGTCTGGGTTCGCAGGCATTCTCGAAAGAAGCATATTCAAATGATGTTTCAAAAATGAAAATCAAGAAGGAATATATAATACTCGTCCTTATCATTGTGGCGCTGTCGCTCTATCTCATTCTTCGCGATCGCGACAGAACCCACTACCAGCTACCGATTCTTCCCCAGATCGCCGATAAGAATATTTCCAAGATTGAGATCATCACCCCTGACGCCACCATCTCCTTGAAGGAAAAGGACAAGAAATGGTACCTTGAACCGCAGGGATTCCCGGCCAACACAGCAAGGGTTAAGAACATGCTGGACACCATCCAGGAACTGACAATAACGGCTCTGGTCTCAAAATCCAAGAACTACGGCCGCTACAACCTGGATGACAGTAACAAGATCACCGTGAAGGCGTGGACAGGGGATAGGGTTGCGCGCGAGTTTGACGTGGGAAAGGCAGCATCCTCTTTCCGACATACCTTTGTAAAACTGGGGGGTGATG